>JBDTXQ010000080.1:0-9097 GCA_040006115.1 Usitatibacter sp. | reverse complement strand
CACTCCCGATCCGCTGCATTCGCTGGTGTATGATTCGCATCCCCCAGCGGCGCTGCGCATCGACCATTTGAGAAGATCGGCCCCATGAACGAGCTGGCGCGCATGAAATGCAAGCCCTGCGAGGGCGGCATCGCCCCCCTCACCCCCGCTCAGGTGGCCCCCATGCTGAAGGGGCTGCAGGGCTGGGCGCTCGACGGCAAGATGATCGCCAAGACCTACCCGTTCAAGAACTACTTCGAGACGATGGCGTTCGTGAACGCCGCGGCGTGGGTCTCCCACCGCGAAGACCATCATCCCGACATGGTGGTGGGCTATAACCAATGCCGCGTCTCGTACGTGACGCACGCCATCGACGGGCTCTCGGAGAACGACTTCATCTGCGCGGCCAAGCTCGACGCGCTCTTCGAGACCTGATGCGCGCAGCCGCGCCCCGATGACCACCCGCCGAGAGAAATCCGAGCAAGTCGTCATCGAGGGCCGCGTCGTCGCCGACTTCGGCCGCGAGTTCCTGGTGGAATTCGCCGACCGCCGCCAGATCGTCTGCACGCGCAAGGGCAAGCGCCAGGACGCGACCTGCGGCGACTTCGTCGAAGTGCGCATGACCGGCTCCGCGCAGGGCTCGATCGAGCGCGTCGGCACCCGCAGGAACCTCCTGTTCCGCTCCGACCAGTGGAGCGAGAAGACGCTCGCCGCGAACGTGGACCAGGTGGTGATCCTGCTCGCCCCCAAGCCGCCCATCAGCGAGGCCTTCCTCAACATGAGCCTCGTGGCGTGCGACGCGGCGCGCATCCCCGTGGTGATCGCGCTCAACAAGTCGGACTTGCCCGAGCACGCCGAGGCGAGGAAGAAGCTCGACGCCTACGCGAAGATCGGCTACACGGTGATCACGATGTCGGCCAAGTTCGACGTGGCGCCGCTGCTGCCGCACCTGGACAGGAAGCTCACCCTGCTGGTCGGGCAGAGCGGCATGGGCAAGTCCAAGACCGTGAACGCCCTGGTGCTCTCCGACGTGGCGCGCGTGGGCGAGCTCACCGCGGCGCGCGAGTCCGGCGCGCACACCACCACCTTCTCGCGCTTCTACCGGCTCGACAAGGACACGTCGATCATCGACACGCCGGGCTTCCAGTCCTTCGGGCTCTTCCATTTGACCGAGGACCAGATCGCCGACGCCATGCCGGAATTCCGCCCCTACCTCGGCGCGTGCAAGTTCAACGATTGCGCGCACATGTCGGAGCCGGGCTGCGCGATCATCACCGCTGCCGGCAAGGGCGAGGTGAGCGCCGCGCGGCTCTCCTTCTATCAAGTCCTGATCGAGCAGCACCGGGAGCTGCACGAGCAGCATCCCGAGTGGAAGAAGTAGCTAGCGGCTGAGCGAGACGGGGATCCTGCGCCGGCCGAACTGGCGCTCCGGATGGAATGCCTCGAAGCGTCCCGGGATCGCGGTCGCGCACTTCGGGCAATGGCCGTCTGCCGTGAGCGAGTAACCCTCGATGCGGTGCCAGTCGCGCACGATCACCGCCCAGCCGCAGCCCGGACAGAACGTGGTGCCCCCTTCCTTGTCGTGCACGTTCCCGGTGTAGACGTAGCGCAGGCCCTCGTCCATCGCGATCGTCCGCGCGCGCGCGAGCGTCGAGGCGGGCGTGGGCGGCAGGTCGGTCATCTTGAAGTCGGGATGGAACGCCGTGAAATGCAGCGGCACGTCGGGCCCGAGCTCCCTGTGGATCCACCGCGACATCGCGCGCGCCTCCTCGGCCGAGTCGTTCTTGCCGGGAATGAGGAGCGTGGTGATCTCCAACCAGACCTGCGTCTCGTGCCGCAGGTACACCAGCGTGTCGAGCACGGGCGCGAGCCTGGCGCCGGTGAGCTTCACGTAGAACTCGTCGGTGAAGCCCTTCAGGTCCACGTTGGCCGCGTCCATCTTCGCGTAGAACTCGCGCCGCGGCGCGGGCGAGATGTAGCCCGCCGTCACCGCCACCGTGAGGATTCCCGCTTCGCGGCACGCGTCGGCCGCGTCCATCGCGTACTCGGCGAAGATCACCGGGTCGTTGTAAGTGAAAGCGACGCTGCGCGAGCCCGATTCCACCGCGGCGCGCGCGATCGCCTCGGGCGACGCGCGATCCATGAGGCGGTCCATGTCGCGCGACTTCGAGATGTCCCAATTTTGGCAGAACTTGCAAGCCAGATTGCATCCCGCCGTGCCGAACGAAAGGACTGCGCTCCCGGGCAGGAAATGGGCGAGCGGCTTCTTCTCGATCGGATCGACGCAGAATCCCGAGGAGCGCCCGTACGTGGTGAGCACCATCGCGTCGCCCACGCGCGCGCGTACGAAGCACGCGCCGCGCTGTCCCTCGTGCAGCTTGCAATCGCGCGGGCAGAGGTCGCACTGCACGCGCCCGTCGCCGAGGCGGTGCCACCAGCGCCCGGGGTGAAGGTCGCCCTCGATGGGCGCGCGCGCGGGGTCGTTCACTTGTACTTTTCCACGCCGTAGCGCGAGAGGCGCAGCTCCGGATGCCAGAAGCGCGCGGGCAGGCGCGCCTTGCGGCGCAGCTCGGCGAGGAAATCGCGAGGGTCGGGCAGGCTCTCCCACACCTGCGGCAGGAAGGTCGCGCGGAAATCCTGGAATTCGAGGTAGAGCCCATCGATGCCGGGGCGCAACTGCGCGAGCGCATCATCCTCGCTCGCCACCGCGAACGCAACGCGCGGCGTCAATACCGAGACTTCGACCTCGAGACGCGGGATCCCGGCCGCGGTCACGGGGGAAAAGCGCGGATCGCGATAGGCCGCGGCGTGTGCGTTGTTCGCGACGTCGTCGCCGAGCGGGCGATACGCGTCCACCGATCCGATGCAGCCGCGCAGCTCCCCCGCTTCGCGCAGCGTCACGAAGCTCGCCGCTTTCTCGCGCAGCCAATCCTCGTCCCATGCGAGCTCGCCGCGCATCTCGGGGCCTGCGACGATCGCCCCGCGCGCGATGCCGATGAGGATGCGCCCGCGCGCTTCGTCAGGCACGCTCGGCCTCGGTGAACGCGAAGGCGCCGTAGCCCACGACGCGCTCGCGGCTCCCGGCCGTATCGCCCGAATTGCGCAGATCAACCATTTCGGGAACCAGGCCGTGCGCGCGCGCCGCCTGCAGCAAGCCGTTGATCGGAGCGGCGCCGCAGGCTTCCTCGGAGGCGAGCGTCGCGTCGAGCGCGAGGATGGCGCGCGCGGTGTCGCCGTCACGCCTGCGCGCGGAGTCATAGGGAAGATAGTGCGACAGATCGGAGCTCACCACGATGAGCGTCTCCGCGCCGCCCCACACTGCATCGAGGAGCTGGGCCATCTCGCGCGGGGATGCATCGCCTACGACGATCGGCACCAGGGAGAAATCCCCCAACACCGATTGCAGGAACGGGAGGTGCACTTCCAGCGAATGCTCGTGCGCGTGCGCCCGGTCGCTCACTTCCACGAAAGGCAGCGCACGCAGCGCGGCGAGCGCGTCCGTGTCGAGCGCTACCGCGCCGAGGGGAGAAGCGAATGCGTGTGTCGATGGAATCGCGGCGCCTTCGACGTAGACGCGATGCGCGGGGCCGGCGAGGACCACGCGCCGGACGATGCCGCGCGAAGGCACGAGGCGCGCATAGATCGACCCGGCGATCGCGCCCGAATACATGAAGCCTGCGTGCGGCGCGATGATGGCTTTCGGCGCGCGTGCGCGCGCGCAAGCGGGTGCGGCTTCGGCGAGGTAGGCGGCGACCTCGGCGGCGAGCGCCGCGGCATCGCCGGGGTAAAACGATCCTGCGACGGCGGCAGGCCGGATCTCAGGCATGGCTCACCTCCGGGAAACGGAGACGGATGAGACTAGCACTTTGCCCGGGGTTTCAGCCGAGGACGATCTTTTCCCTGACCCGCCCGGCGCGGTCGTGGCGCGCCGTGACCTCGATCGTGGTTCCCTTCGGCGCCTTCACCGTCCACTCGCACTGGCCGCGATCGCCGGTGAGGTCGAGGTTCGGGAGGAAGGCCTGCAGGCTGGGCTTGCTCGCGCGCCCTTCGAGCTGGCCGCCCTCGACGCGCGGCTTGCCGGCGAGGAGCGCGGCGCCCTGCGGAAGGCCGATCTCGTAGACCACGCCTCGCATCACCTTGCGCTCGAGGGCGCGCTTGGTGACATAGGACGGCAGGTACCCCGTGTTGTGCACGGCGAGACGCACGCGCCAGGTGTCGCCGCCAAGCGCCGTTACCTCGGTCTTCAGCGTCTCCAGCTTCGGCAGCGTCATCGCCTGCCAGGTGAGCCAGCCGGGGAAGCGCTTCACCTCGCGCTCGATGTATTTTTTCGGTGGGTTGCGGAAGACGGCGAGCTTGTTCCAGCCTCCCAGCTCCACGGGCCCCAACTGCGGATGGTCGTACGGATACCAGTCGATGTAGCCCTCGCCGCCCAGCTCCCGGTCGCTCCATGCGAGGAGCTTCACGTCGTCTTCCGGGGGATGCTCGCGGTACCAGTCGATGAAGTGGTAGCCCTCGATGCCGGCCTCCTTCGCCGGCGCCCAGATTTCCACGGTCCAGAAGAATTGCCCGAGGTGCTCGTAGATCCAGTCGAAGCCCCCGGTGATCACCTGCTTCGGGTGGTACTTGAAGTCGTGGAAGATCGAGATGTTCGGGTAGCCGGTGAGCTCGGTCGATTTCTTGCCGAACAGCTTGTACAGCCACAAGTCCTCGGCCGGCATGTTCTCGTCGGGCTCGCTCGAGAAGGGTCGCAGGATCACGCCGCTGTGGGTGTGGAAGCTCACGCCGGCGCCGATGTTGGGATGCCTCACGATGAAGTCAACCACCGCGCGCACTTCGGGCTCGGACGTCGGATAGGGGCCAGCGCCCAGCTGCTGGAATTCCTGGCGCCACCCCGACGGGAAATTGCGATTGAGATCCAGGCCCTGCTTGTCGCGGTTCACGCGGATCTCGACGCCGTCGAAGTTGACGAGCGTCCCCTCCGGAATCACGCGCCAGTACTCGCCGCCGTATTCGGCGGGCTCGCGCGGCGTGACGAGGCGCGCGTCGGACGGATGCGCCTTGTATGCGCCGTTGGGGTCGCGAATGCGCATCTGCAGGATGCGCCCGTCGCCGTCGACGTCCTCGACGTTCAATCCGTCGATGGGCTCCTCGTCGAAGGGATAGGGCCGCGTCGACGAGCGGATGTACTTCGGCTTGTCGGCGAGCGCCCATTCGGCGCCGTCGGGATTGATCCGCGGGCAGATGTAGAGCGTGCGCGTGTCGAGGAGGCGCGTCACCTCGGCGTCCTTGCCGTAGCCCTGCTCGAGCGTGTGCAGGTAATAGAGGCATGCCGTCGACGCGGTAAGCTCCGCGGCGTGGATGTTGCCGTCGACCCAGAACGCGGGCTTGTCGGGCGCCGCGCCTCGCGCGGTGTGGGTGGCGGTCACCACCCAGATGTCGCGGCCCTCGTGGCTCTTGCCGATGGACTCGAGCTGGAAGAGCGCAGGATTGCGCGCGGCAAATCCCTGCAGGAATGCGCTGAGGTCTGCGTGGCGGTAGAAGCGATCGAAGCGAAGGTCCAAGAGCAGGCTTTCTCTTTTTTCGGGTTGTGGGAAGGGGTCATGCGAGCTGCAACGCGGCGGCGAGCGCGTAGACGATGAGCCAGAGGATGAGGGCGCGCCACAGCAGCCCCTCGAGGCTTGCGAGGGCGTCCTCGCGCGCGAGCTCGCCCGCGCCGAGCGCGGGGCGCGTCACGAAGCTGCCGGCGACGGGAATGGGCTCGCCCAGGCGCACGCCGAGGGCCCCGGCGCCGCTCGCGAGCACGACGCCTTCCTCGGGCCTCAGCCACGCGGCCGCCTGCGAGCGCCAGCAGAAGAGCGCGTCCTCGAAATTGCCCATCGCGGCGAAAGCGAACGCGCTCACGCGCTGCGGGATCCAGTCGATCACGAAGAAGGCGCGCGCCGCGAACCAGCCGAAGTCGCGCTCGTCCGGCTCCACCAGGTGCTCCCAGCTTTGCGCCGCGCGCAGCGCGAGCGGGTGCAGCACGAGCCCGAGCGGCCCCGGCAGCACCAGGAACCAGAAGAGCGGGCCGAACGCCCCGTGGTGCGCCTCGCGCAAGCCGTGCTCCGCGGCGAGCCGTGCGACCGCGCCAGCCTCGTCGGTCTCCACGGGCTCGCCCTGCCACTCGGCGAGGAGGTTCACCGCCGCGATCACGTTCTGCTCGCGCAGCGCCTTCTCGATCGCCGCGAGCGCGCGCGCGGTGGCGAGGAAGCGCAGCGTCCAGTAGAGCACCACGACGTCGAGCAGCCAGACCAGCGCCGGATGGACCGCGCCGGCGAGCGCCGTCGCGAGCATCACCGGCACCAGCACCCCCGCCATGAGCGCGGCCCACGCGAGCACGCCCGAGTTGCGATCGCCCGCATTCAGGCGCTTGGCCGCGGAGATCGCCATGCGCCCGTAGAACGCCATGATGGGCGCGCGCCCCTTCACCGGGTAGGTGTGCTGGGCGAGGAGGCAGGCGAGGATCGCGAGGAGGCTCAAGGGCGGCGGGCGGCTTTCACGGACGATTATAATTGGCGGGCATACCCCCCGGAGGATTCCCGATGTCCAGAAGAATAATCGCGCTCGGCGCGACGCTCGCCCTGTCGCTCGGCGCGGTGGCCCAGGACTTTCCCAGCCGCACCCTCACGTTCGTGGTGCCCTTCGCCGCGGGCGGCCCGACCGACACGGTGGCACGCCTCATCGGGCAATCCATGAGCAAGACGCTTGGCCACCCCATCATCGTCGAGAACACCGGCGGCGCGGGCGGCACCATCGGTGTCGAGAAAGTCGCGCATGCGAAGCCCGACGGCTACACGCTCCTTCTCATGCACATCGGCATCTCCACCGCCCCATCGCTCTACCGCAACCTGCGCTACGACGCGCAGAAGGACCTCGACCCCATCGGGCTCATCACCGACGTGCCCATGACGATCATCGCCAAGCCCGCCTTCGCGCCGAAAGACGTGAAGGAGCTCGCACCGTACATCAAGGCGAACAAGGACAAGGTGACCTACGCGCATGCGGGCGTGGGCTCGGCCTCGCACCTCTGCGGCATGCTTTACCTGAGCTCGATCCAGGCCGACGTGACCACCGTTCCCTACAAGGGTACGGGCCCGGCCATGACCGACCTCATCGGCGGCCAGGTCGACTTCATGTGCGACCAGACCACCAACACGACCCAGCAGATCAAGGGCGGCAAGGTGAAGGCGTACGCGGTCACCACGAAGACGCGCGTCGCGTCGCTGCCGAACCTGCCCACGCTCGACGAGTCGGGGCTCAAGGGATTCGAGGTCGCGATCTGGCACGGCCTGTGGGCCCCGCACGGCACGCCCAAGGCGGCGCTCGACAAGCTCACCGCGGCGCTCCAGTCGACGCTCAAGGATCCTAGCGTGATCGCCAAGTTCGCCGAGCTCGGCACGGAGCCCGTGGCGCAGGGCCGCGCCACCCAGGAGGCGTTGCGCGCGCACCTGAAGAGCGAGATCGACAAGTGGAGCCCGGTCATCAAGAAGGCCGGGGTCTACGCGGACTGATGCCCGAGCGACGGCAGCTCGGCGCGATAACAAAAAAATAGCCCCGCCGGGGTCACCGGCGGGGCAAACCGCTCTCGGAGGAGAAACGTCGGCGGAGAGGCCGACGCTTACTGCCTTGCAGCAAACGTGCCAAGCACGCCTCCCATTCGATTCAATCACTTAGAAACATCTCGCTTCGCGCACAATTTTCGAGCGATGCGATTTGGTGCGCGCCGGCACCGATCTCGTGCCTCAGGCCCCGGCTGTGGGCGCGCCTAAACGTTCTTCTTTCCCTTCACGTTCGCGAAGAACGCCTCGACGCGGCGCAGGTCCGCGTCGACATCGTCGCCCGGCATGAACATCGGACCGAAGCGCACGCAACGCGCGGCATAGTCGAGCGACACGAGCACCACGGGAACGCGCGCGCCGCGCGCAATGCGCAGGAAGCCCGACTTGAACCGGCTCACCCGCCTGCGCGTACCCTGCGGCGCAATCGCTACCACGCTCGCCGGCGCGCGATCCATCGCGGCCACCGTTTGGCCGACCAGCCCATGCGGCGCGCTGCGATCCACCGGCACGCCGCCCAGCCACCGCATGACCCCCGCGATCGGCCAGCGAAACAGCGTGTGCTTGCCGATGAAGGCGATCTTCAGGTCCAGAGCCAGCATCGCGGCGATGCCGACCACGAAATCCCAGTTGGAGGTGTGCGGCGCCACGGCCGCCACGAACTTCGGAAGGTCGGGAATTTCGCCCGAGACCCGCCAGCCCATCGCTCGCAATGCCGCGCTGCCGAGGGCGCGCGCCGCCGCGCTGTCGCGGCGCGGCACCGATGCCCCTACCCGCGGCAACGCGATCACGCGAAGAGGGCGGCCGCCGCCTGGAGGTCGACGTTGCCGCCGGAGATGATGACGCCCACGCGGCGGCCGCGAACCTCGAGCAGGCCCGACATCACGCCGGCGGCGGCGAGCGCGCCAGTGGGCTCGACTACGAGCTTCATGCGCTCCCACAGGAAGCGCATCGCCTCGACCAGCTCGGCGTCGGTGACGGTGATGACGTCCTGCACGTGCCGAAGCACCAACGGGAACGTGATGGCGCCGGCCGACTGCGTGCGGGCGCCATCGGCGATGGTTTGCGGGTTTTCGACGCGCTGCAGCGTCTTCGTCCGGAAGGAACGCGCGACGTCGTCCCCCGCGGCGGGCTCAACGCCGATCACGCGGATGCCCGGCGACAGGTGGTGCGCGGCGATGGCGCAGCCCGAGAGGAGCCCCGCGCCGCCGCAACAGACGTAGAGGTCGTCGAGCGGCCCCACGTCCTCCAATAGCTCCTTGGCGGCGGTGCCCTGCCCCGCGATCACATGGGCATGGTCGAAGGGCGGAATCAAGGTGGCGCCCTTCTCGGCGGCGATGCGGCGCGCCACCTGGTCGCGGTCCTGGCCGGAGGCGCGGTCGTAGAAGACGACCTCGGCGCCGTAGCCGCGCGTCGCGGCGACCTTCACCGCCGGGGCGTCGGCGGGCATCACGATCACCGCGGGAATGCCGAGCAGGCGCCCCGCGAGCGCCACCGCCTGGGCGTGGTTGCCCGAGGAAAAT
>JBDTXQ010000079.1:0-9100 GCA_040006115.1 Usitatibacter sp. | reverse complement strand
GGATGCGCTCGAGGAGTGCCTCACCGACCTCGAATGGGTCGACGCCGACGGCTACATCCTCTACTACGACCACATCGACGGCCTCCTCGAGACCCATCCCGACCAGTTCGAGACGCTGATCGAGATCCTTCGCGACGCCGTGGCCTCGTGGAAGGAGGACGGCGCCGCGATGATCGTGCTGCTCTCCGGCGCGAAAGCTCCGAAGGGCGTGGCGAAGCTGAAGGAAACGACCGAGGGTTGAGCTACGCGCGGGCGCTAACGGCGCTCAGCCCGCCGCGGCGCCTTCCGCGTCGGGCTGCGCCCTCTCCTGCTGGCTGATCTGCTGGCGCACCTCGTCCATGTCGAGCTCCTTCGCCTTCGCGACCACCTTCTCCAGCGCGTTCTGCGGCAGCGCGCCCGGCTGGGAGAAAACGATGATCTGGTCGCGGAACACCATCAGGGTCGGGATCGAGCGGATCTGGAAATGCGAGGCGATCTCCTGCTCGTCATCGGTGTTGACCTTCGCGAACACCACGTCGGGATTCGCCTCCGCGACGCGCTCGAACACCGGGGCGAAGCCGCGGCAGGGGCCGCACCACGGCGCCCAGTAGTCCACCACGACCGTGGCGCTGGACGTGATGACCTGCTCGAAATTTTCCTTGGTGAGCTCGACGACGGGCATTTATGCCTCCAGCAGTGAACGCAGCATCCAGGCGGTCTTCTCGTGCACCTGCATGCGCTGCGTCAGCAGGTCCGCCGTCGGTTCGTCGCTCGCCTTGTCGACAACCGGGAATATCTTGCGCGCGGTGCGGGCCACGGCTTCCTGTCCGGACACGAGGATCCGGATCATCTCCTTCGCCTCCGGGACGCCCTGGGTTTCCTTGACGGTGGAGAGCTTCGCGTACTGCGCGTAGGTTCCCGGCGCCGGGAAGCCGAGCGCGCGGATGCGCTCGGCGATCGCGTCGAGCGCCAGCCAGAGCTCGTTGTACTGCGCCTCGAACATCAGGTGCAGCGTCTGGAACATCGGGCCCTTCACGTTCCAGTGGAAGTTGTGGGTGGTGAGGTACAGCGTGAACGTGTCGGCGAGCAGGCGCGAAAGCCCATCGGCGATCTGCGCGCGCTCCTTCTCGGGGATGCCGATGTCGATGACGGGTTGCGCGACGGTGCGGGTTGCCATGCCTTGCTCCTTGCTCGATTTCATTTGAGCAGCTTGGCCCATCGCGGTTCCTGAGGCCAATCAAATTAACCTATGTCATCGATTGGTATTCGCAGCCGTCGGGGACGGTTTCTTACTCGGCGAGCTCGCCCATGCGCCCGGTGCGATACGCGATTTCGGCGGCACGCACCTGCTCGACGCTGTTCATCACGAACGGGCCGTGGAAGACGAGCGGGCCCTCGGCGGGCGCGCCGGCGAGCACCATCGCCTCGAGCTTCGCGGCTCCCGCATTCCCGATGCGCAACGGCGCGTCGCTCGCCTCGAAGACCACGATCTCGCCGGCGCCGGCGGCCGAACCGTCGCCGAAGCGGCCCGCGCCGTCAATCACGTAGGCGCCGGCCTCGTAGCCCGCCGGCAGTTGCGCTTCGAACGTGGCGCCCGGCTCGAGGCTGAGATGCCAGAGGAGCGTCGGCATGAGCGTCGATGCCGGCCCCGCCACGCCCGCGTGCTCGCCCGCGATCACGCGCACGCTGCCGCCCGCGAAGCTCACCGTCGGAATCGACGCCGCGTCGATGCGTTGGTAGCGCGGCTGCATCGTCTTCAACGCGCGCGGCAGCGAGGTCCAGAGCTGGATGCCGTGCATGGTGAGCTCGGCCTCGCTCTCGGCGAGCGGATGCTCCGCGTGAATGATGCCGCGTCCCGCCGTCATCCACTGCGCGCCGCCGGCCGCCACGACGCCCACGTGCCCCGCGGAATCGCGATGCTCGTTGCGCCCGGAGAGGAGGTACGTCACGGTTTCGATGCCCGCATGGGGATGCGCGCCGACGCCGTCCTCTCCCGGCTTCACACGGAAGGGCCCGAAGTGGTCGAGGAAGACCCACGGCCCCACGGAATGGCGCCCATGGAAGGGCAAGGCCCGCCGCACGGTGAACGTGCCCACCGGGGCGAGCTGCGAGGTCGCGACCTTCTCGACCGCGCGCGTCGCCTGCTTCTCGAGGTGGATGGTAGCCATCAGGACTTGTCCACGGACAGGCGGCCAGGGCCGAACGCGAACACCATCAGCATGCCGCCCGCGATCGAGATGTTCTTCATGAAGTTGATCTGCTGCGCCATCTTCTGCGCGGCCTCGGCGGCCCAGAAGTTGTGGAAGATGATCCCGGCAAGGAGCGTGAAGCCGGCGAGCGCGAGCGCCGCCCAGCGCGCCTTGTAGCCGACCGCGAGCATGATGCCGCCGCCCAGCTCCAAGAGGATGGTGCCGATCGCAACGAGCTGCGGCAACGGCAGCCCCTTGGAGGCGATGTAGCCCACCGTGCCGTCGAACCCCGTGAGCTTGCCGAACCCGGAAATTATGAACATCACGGCGAGGAGAATGCGGCCAATGAGGGCGACCGTGTCGTTGGTGTTGGTATTCATCTGGGTCTCCGTTGTCATTGAATGAGGTCGAAAATGAGGATCTCGGCGCCGCGTCCCCGGTCGATGCGCACCTTTTTGTCGCCGCCGGTGAGCTTCATGGCGTCGCCGGCGAGAAGCGCCTGGCCGTTCACCTGGGCCTCGCCGCGGACCACGTGCACATAGATCTTGCGGCCGAGCGGCTCGAAGGCGACGCTCTCGTCGCCGTCCACGAGCGTCGCGTAGAGGTCCGCGTCCTGGTGCAGGCGCACGGAGCCATCACGCGCGTCGTTCGAGGCGATGAGACGAAGCCTGCCGCGCTTGGACGCGTCGTCGAAGTGCTTTTCCTCGTAGCTGGGCGCGATGCCGCGCTCGTTGGGCTCGATCCAGATCTGAAGGAAGTGGACGAGGTCGCTCTTCGACGCGTTGTATTCGCTGTGGCGCACACCGGTCCCCGCGCTCATGCGCTGGACGTCGCCGGGGCGGATCACCGAGCCGTTGCCCATCGAGTCCTTGTGGGCGAGCTCGCCCTCGAGGACGTAGCTGATGATCTCCATGTCGCTGTGCCCATGGGTGCCGAATCCCTGGCCGGCCTGCACGCGATCCTCGTTGATCACGCGCAGCGGGCCAAAGCCCATGTGCTCGGGATCGTGATAATCGGCGAAAGAAAAGGTGTGGAAGGATTTCAGCCATCCATGCTCGGCCAGGCCCCGTTCCTTGCTGCGGCGAATCTCCATCATCAAAGGCTCCTTTTCACCATATGAACTGAATGATGTAGCGTATGATGCACTTGAATATTAATGAATAAAGCGAAAACATTTCTCCTGATCGTTCGTATTTACTGAACATCTCGGACTTAAGCCATGCGCCTGACTCTAGAATCACTTCAAGTCCTTGATTCCATTGATCGCAAAGGCTCCTTCGCGGCAGCGGCCGAGGATCTCAACCGGGTTCCGTCAGCGGTCACTTACTCCGTACGCCAGCTCGAGGGGAGTCTGGGGATCGAAGTCTTCGACCGCCGTGGCCACCGCGCCGTGCTCACCGCCGCGGGCCGGGAGCTCCTCGCCGAGGGCCGGCGGCTGCTGCAGGCGGCGTCGGACCTCGAATGTCGCGTGCAGCAGGTCGCGAAAGGCTGGGAATCGGAGCTGCGCATCGCGGTCGACACATTGATCGGCGTCGAGAAGATGTTTCGCCTGGCCGCGGAGTTCTACGAGCAGACCACCGGCACGCGACTACGCTTTCTCCACGAGGTGCTCGGCGGAACCTGGGATGCGCTCGCCTCGGGGCGCGCCGACCTGGCCGTGGGCGCCCCCGGCGACGCGCCGGCGGGCCGAAGCTACGAGACGCGCAAGCTCGGCTCGGTCGAGATGGCCTTCGTCGCGGCGCCGTTCCACGCGCTCACCAAGGAAGCGGCCCCGCTCACCGACGAGATCATCCAGCGCCACCGCGCGGTGAGCATCGCGGACACTTCGCGCCTCCTCGCGCCGCGCACCGTGGGGCTGCTCACCGGCCAGGACACGCTGAGCGTGCCGTCGCTCGAGGCCAAGGCCGCGGCGCTCGTCGCCGGGCTGGGCGTGGGCTTCGTGCCGCGCTGGATCGCCGAGCGTGAAGTGCTCGGCGGGCGGCTCGCGATCCTCGACGTCGCGGTGCCGCGGCCGCGCGCCGACGCCTTGGTCGCATGGCGTCCGGGCCAGGAGGGCAAGGCACTCAAATGGTTCGTGAAGCGCCTCGAGGATCGGCTCGTGGCCGCCGAGCTTCTGTCGTGAGCTATCGTGGCCGCTTCGCGCCGTCGCCCACGGGGCCGCTGCACTTCGGATCGCTGGTGGCGGCCACCGCGAGCTGGCTGGACGCGCGCGCCGTTGCGGGCGAGTGGCGGGTGCGAATCGAGGATGTCGACGAGACACGTTCGGCGCCTGGCGCCGCGGATACGATCCTGCGCCAGCTCGAGGCATTCGGATTCGAGTGGGACGGCGAGGTCGCCGTGCAGAGCCGGCGCAAGGATCTCTACGAGGACGCGCTCGGGCGATTGCGCGCGATGGGGCGCGTCTACCGCTGCCGCTGCTCGCGGCGCGAGGTGGCCGACGCGGCGCTCGCCGGCATCGATGGCGCGATCTATCCGGGCACCTGCCGCACGCTCGCCGTGGGACCCGGCATCCCTGGCGCCGACCGGATGCGCGTGGACGAGGGCGTGATCGAGTTCGTCGATCGCGTGCAGGGGCGCATCGCGCAGGACGTGCCGCGCGCGATCGGCGACTTCGTGCTGAAGCGGCGCGACGCGCTGCACGCTTACCAGCTCGCGGTGGTCGTGGACGACGCCGAGCAGGGGATCACCGACGTCGTGCGTGGCGCGGACCTCCTGCAGTCGACGCCGCGCCAGATGCTCCTGCAGCACGCCCTGGGCTATCCCACGCCGCGCTACCTGCACTTTCCCATCGTGACCAACGAGCGCGGCGAGAAGCTCTCAAAGCAGACGCTCGCGGCGGCCGCGGATGACCGCGAAGCCGCGACGATCCTGCGCGCAGCCCTTCGCTTCCTGGGGCAGGAGCAAGCCGAGGGGGCCTTGCCGCGCGAAATACTGTGGCACGCCGCGCGAAGCTGGTCGGCCGAGGCCATTCCGAGGCGCTCCGGGGCGCCCGCCCCTGGGCTGGAAACGCCGCCGCGCGGCGTATAATTCGCTCCCTCGGCGGCGGCGAATCCAACAACGCGCCCTCCGGCATCCAACCGGACACACGCGCCTCCCGGAACCGGGAATCGAGCGCCGCAAGGGAAGGCTGCAAACATGTTCTCCAGGACGAAATCGAACGCCGCCGGGGGCCTCGCGCCGCGCCGGCGTTACTTCAAGCCCGCTCTGATCACGCTCGCCGTCGTCCTCGTCGCAGGCTCGCTGGTCGGCCTGCGCGCGACGCAGGCCAAGAAGGAAGAGCGCAAGCCCGACGCCTCGGTGGTCCTCGAGTTCACGCCAGCGGACATCGCGACGGTGGAGCTGCGCGAGCTGGTGCGCACCATCGCTTTCTCGGGCTCGCTTGCGCCCGTCGTGCAGACCACGGTCAAGTCCAGGGTTTCCGGGGACGTGAACCGCGTCTTCGTGCGCGAGGGCGAGAGCGTAGCGGCGGGCCAGATGCTCGCGCAAGTCGATACCGCGGACCTGCAGTCGCGCCTCGACGCGCAGGAAGGCTCGCTCGCCGAGGCGCGCGCCAAGCTGTCCATCGCCCAGAAGAACCGCGAGAACAGCCAACAGCTGCTGCGCCAGAAATTCATCTCGCAGAACGCGTTCGACACGAGCGACAGCACCTACGACGCAGCCGCGGCGCTGCTGCGCTCGGCCGAGGCGCTGCTGCGCATCGCGCGCAAGGCCATGAACGACGCCGCGGTGCGCGCGCCGTTCTCGGGCATCGTGGCGCGCAAGATGGTGAACGCGGGGGAGAAGATCGGCATCGACAGCCCGCTCTTCGCCCTGGTCGATCTCGCCCGCATGGAGATCGAGGCGCCGGCGCCCGCCGCGGCGATCGCGGCGATCAAGGCCGGGCAGGCGGCGAATTTCCGCGTCGACGGTTTCGGCGAGCGCGCCTTCGCCGGGCGGATCGAGCGCATCAATCCGACCGCCGATGCCGGGTCACGCTCGATCACGCTCTATATCTCGGTGGCCAACAACGACGGCGCCCTGCGCGGAGGAATGTTCGCCAAGGGCGACATCGTGGTCGCGAAGACCGAGCCCTCGACCGTGATCCCGGCGAGCGCGGTGCGCGACGAAGCGGGCCAGTCGTACGTGTTCACCGTGGAGAACGGCAAGATCGGCAAGCGCGCGGTAAAGCTCGGCGCGACCGATCCGCGGGCGGGCCTGGTCGAGGTGCGTAGCGGCCTCGAGAAGGGTGTCGCCGTGGTGAGCGCGCGGGTCTCGGGGCTGAAGCCCGGCGCGGCCGCGCTGATCAAGCCCGCCGCGCCCGCGAAGCCCGCGTAGGAGCGGGGTCGACCGTGTGGATCACCCGGACCAGCATCAACCAGCCCGTCTTCGCCACCATGGTGATGGTGGCGCTCCTCGTGCTCGGCGTCTTCTCGTACAACCGGCTGCGGGTCGAGCGCATGCCCGAGATCAACTTCCCCATCGTGTTCGTGAGCGTGCAATATCCCGGCGCCTCGCCCGAAGCCGTCGAGAACGACCTCACCAAGCCGATCGAGGAAGTGGTGAACACCGTGAACGGCGTGCGCCTCATCCGCTCGAATTCCTGGGAGGGCCGCAGCGAGACCGCGATCGAGTTCCGCCTCGACGCCAACATCGAGCGCGGCGTGCAGGACGTGCGCGACAAGATCGCCCTCATCCGCCCCGGCTTCCCGCGCGAGGTGAAGGACCCGCTCGTCCTGCGCGGCGATTTCGACAACGCGCAGCCGGTGGTCTCGCTCGCCGTCACCTCGGCCACGAGGAGCCTTCGCGAGCTCACCACGATGACCGACCAGGTGATCGTGAAACGCTTCCAGAACGTCCCGGGCGTGGGCCAGGTGCTCGAATCGGGCGGCGTCGCGCGCCAGGTCCGGGTGAACCTGAAGCCCGCGCAGATGGTGTCGCAGGGCGTGGGCGTGGACGAGGTGGTGCGCGCGATCCAGTCGGCCAACATGGACATCCCCGCGGGGCGCGTCGTGCGCGGGCCCAGCGAGCAGCTGGTGCGCGTCGAGGGCAAGATCAAGGATCCCGCGGCCTTCGCGAAGATCATCGTCGCGCGGCGCGCGAAGGGTCCGGTCTACCTGGGCGAAGTCGCCGACGTGGTCGACGGCGAGCGCGAAGCCGAGTCACTCTCGCGGATCAACGGCGCCCCGGGCCTCTCCATCAACGTGCTGAAGGTCCAGGACGCCAACATCGTGGAGGTCGGGGCGGGCGTGAAGGCCGCCGTCGCCGAGCTGAAGAAGACGCTGCCCGCCGACGTGAAGCTCGAGATCGCTTATGCCGACGTCGACTTCATCGAGAAGGCCCTGCTCGGCGTGAAGGAGACCATCGTCGAAGGCGCGCTCCTCACGATCTTCATCGTGTTCCTCTTCCTGCACTCGTGGAGGAGCACCATCATCACCGGTCTCACGCTTCCGATCTCGGTGATCGCGACCTTCATCGCGGTCTACGTGTTCGGCTTCACGCTGAACTTCCTCACGCTGATGGCGCTCTCGCTGTGCATCGGGTTGCTCATCGACGACGCGATCGTGGTGCGCGAGAACATCGTGCGCCACCTCGGCATGGGCAAGGACCATTTCCGCGCCGCGCGCGAGGGCACCGAGGAGATCGGGCTCGCGGTGATGGCGACCACCTTCGCGATCGTCGCGGTCTTCGTCCCGGTGGCCTTCATGAAGGGCATCATCGGCAAGTTCTTCTACCAGTTCGGCATCACCGTCGCGGTCGCGGTGCTGGTGTCGCTCTTCGTGAGCTTCACGCTCGATCCCATGCTCTCCTCAATCTGGCGCGACCCGCCGGAGAGCCGCTTCGCGCGCTTCCCGTGGATCGCGCGGATGATGGGCAGGATCGAGGGGGCGATCGAGCGCACCCACGAGCGCTACGGCGAGCTCCTCGAATGGTCGCTCGCCAACCGGTTGAAGGTGATGGCCATCGCGACGGCGATCTTCATCGCGAGCTTCTTCATCGTGCCGCTGGTCGGCACCGAGTTCGTTCCGGAGACCGACGAGGGCCGCAGCTCCTTCCGCCTCACGACGCCGGTGGGCTCGAGCCTCGAGTACACCGACGCCAAGGCGCGCCAGGTCGAGGAGCTGCTGCGCGGCTACCCCGAGGTGGAGATGATGATCGCCAACGTCGGCACCGGCGACGGGCGCAACGTCGCGCGCATCGATGTCCGCCTCGTCGACCGCCACAAGACGGCGCGCATGCCGCAGAAGGCCTTCGAGGCGAAGGTGCGCGAGCGCATCCGCGCCATCCCCGGAGTCGAGCTCTCGGTGGGCTACCAGAAGCCGATCTGGATCAACCTGCTGGGCCCCTCGCCCGAGGAGCTCGCCGACCTCACCGGCGAGATCGTCGACAAGCTCGGCAAGATCAAGGGCATCACCGACCTCGAGACCAGCAACAAGGCGCAGAACCCGGCGATCACCATCAAGGTGAACAACGAGCTCGCGAGCGACCTCGGGCTCACCGTGTCGCAGATCGGCGCGGCGGTGCGGCCGTTCGTCGCGGGCGACGTGATCGGCCACTGGCTCGCCCCCGACGGGCAGAACTACGACGTGAACGTGCAGCTGCCGAAGGGCTCGCGGCGCATCGCTTCGGACCTGGGGGAGCTCTACGTGACGAGCAGCCGCGTGAACGCCGACGGCACGCCGATGCTCGTGGCGCTGCGCCAGGTGGTGGAATTCAAGCCCTCGTCGAGCCCGCAGATCATCAAGCGCCAGGACCTGCAGCGGCGCCTGGGCATCTACGCGAACGTGGAGGGCCGGCCCTCGGGCGACGTCGGCAAGGAGGTCGAGGCGCTCCTGAAGACGATCCAGCTGCCGCCCGGCTACCGCTTCGACATCGACGGCGCCGCGCAGCAGATGCAGGAGTCCTTCACCGCCGCCATGGCCGCGCTCGGCATGGCGGTGATCTTCATCTACCTC
>JBDTXQ010000078.1:0-9147 GCA_040006115.1 Usitatibacter sp. | reverse complement strand
GCGCCGTTCACGCCGGCGAGGAGAATCACGAACGGCTTCGGCTGCTCGCGCGGCAGGGGCTTCTCAAGCGGCGCGAGGAGCGCGACCAGCGCCGACTTGAGCTCCCCTTCGAGCTCGCCGGAGTCCTCGAGGCGCTTGTCGCGCTGGGCCTTGCGCAGCGCCGCGATGAGGCTCTGCGTCGCCGCGACGCCCACGTCGGACTCGAGCAGGTGCGCCTCGAGTTCCTCGAAGAGCGCCTCGTCGATCTTCGGGCGCGCGCGAATCAGACCGAGCGCGCCTTTCCAGCGCGCGCGCGTGAGCTCCAGGTCCTTCTTCAGGAACGATTTCAGGTCGGAGCTGGCGCCGGCGTCGGTCGGTGTCTTCTTGGAAAACAGGGGAGGCATGGGGACGGCCAGGCGGCGGGCCAATGGAGCGGGAGAGCGAATATTTTACGGTATCCTTCGCCGATGACCGCTTCCGGGCGCAACCGCGTGCGCATCATAGGCGGCAAGTGGCGCAGCCGCCTCGTGAGCTTCGCGCCCGCAGCCCAACTCCGACCCACACCCGACCGCGTCCGTGAAACCCTCTTCAACTGGCTGGGCCAGCGCCTCGACGGGCTTGCATGCCTCGACCTCTTCGCGGGCAGCGGCGCGCTCGGCTTCGAGGCCTCCTCGCGCGGCGCAAGGCGCGTCGTCATGGTCGAGAACAGCGGGGACGCGTTGAAGGCGCTCCACGAATCCGCGCGCGTCCTCGGCGCGGAGGGCGTGGAGGTGGTCGCCTCCGATGCCCTCGGATACCTCGGTCGCGTGCGGGAAAAGTTCGACGTCGTGTTCGTCGACCCGCCTTTCGCGGGCGACCTCGCGATGCGCGCCATGGCGCTGCTGCCGGGCGCGCTGGACGAGGGCGCGCGCGTCTACGTCGAGAGCGGCGCGGCGCTCGCGCTCCCGCCTTCGTGGCGCGCCGTGCGCGAGGATCGCGCCGGGGCGGTACGCTATGCACTCTACGAGCTCACGCCATGACGATCACGCGCGCAGTCTATCCCGGCACTTTCGACCCGATCACCAACGGGCACGAGGACCTAATCGAGCGCGCCTCGCGCCTCTTCGACCACGTCGTGGTGGGAGTGGCGCACAGCCAGTCGAAGCGGCCTTTCTTCTCGCTGGAGGAGCGCGCCTCCCTCGCGCGCGAAGTGCTTTCCCCCTACAAGAACGTGTCGGTGCTCGCTTTCTCGGGCCTGCTGTCCCAGTTCGTGAAGGAGCAGTCGGCGAGCGTGATCCTTCGGGGCCTGCGAGCGGTCTCCGACTTCGAGTACGAGTTCCAGCTGGCGGGCATGAACCGGCGGCTCGCGCCGGGGGTGGAGACGCTCTTCCTCACGCCTTCGGACAAGTATCTTTTCCTCTCTGCGACGATCGTGCGCGAGATCGCGGTGCTGGGCGGCGACATCGCGGCCTTCGTGCATCCGCTCACCGCCGAGCGCATGCGAGCCAAGATCGGGCGCGGCGAGGCGGAGGTGTCCTGATGGCGCTCATGATCACCGATCTGTGCATCAACTGCGACGTGTGCGAGCCCGAGTGCCCGAACGGCGCGATCTCCATGGGAGCCGAGATCTACGTGATCGACGCGCGCCGCTGCACCGAGTGCGTCGGCCACTTCGAGCAGCCGCAGTGCCGCGAGGTCTGCCCGGTGGACTGCATCCCCCTCGATCCCATGCACGTCGAGTCGCGCGAGGCGTTGCTCGCGAAATACCAGCGGCTCGAAGGCGAGAAGGTCGTGGGCCGCTAGGCGAGCGAAGGCTCGTGCGCGTCGAGCAGCGCGAGGAGGCGCTGCTGGTGCGCCTCGCACTGCTCGCGCTGCGCGGCAACGTCGGCGGCGAGGCGCTTCAGCTCCTCCAGCTTGGAGAGGAGATCGACCTCCGCGTTCTGGATCCGGCCCATGCCTTCGATGCGCGCGTTCGATTGCTCCTGGTAGGCGTTGATCTGCGCCTCCAGAGGGCGGATGAAGCCGCTCATCCAGGCGCGCGTCTCGCGCGACGCGATCTCGAAGACGTGCACCACCTTGAGGGCCACGGTGTCGAAGAAGATCGTGCCGAGCGCCCTGCGGCTCTTCAGGAAGAGGTTCGAGCCGCCCTTGAATTCGCGCGCGCAGTGCTCCTCGAGGCGGTCGAGCTCCACGAGGAAGCGCTCGGTCGAGAAGGGCGCCGACTCCACGATCGCAATCTTGTACTCGACGGTCATCTTGTGGCTCACGTTCGCCATCACCTTGCGCGCCTCGTCGATCACGGCGATCGCGGCTGCGATCCTCTCGCGGGAATTGCGGAAGAAGCCGTCGAGCGCCTCGCCGATGCCTTTCGAGAAGGCACTCCCGGCCACCGCTTCGCGCGCGCGCAGCGCCTCGGCGTGGGCGACCTGCGGGTCGAGGAGGCGCTCGAGCTCGTCGGCGTTGCGGTTGTGCACGCCGCGCAGCCCGCCCATCGCGGCGCGCGCCTGCTCTAGGCGGCCGCGCTCGACGCCGGCCTTCTTCGCGAGGAGCTCGATCAGCTTCTGGTTCTTGCTCTGGAGCGCGGCGAGCTCCTCGAGCTGCTCGCGCGCGAACGCGTGGCGGCTCGCGATGAGGGCGCGGATCTCGGCCAGGACTCCATGCGCCTCGGCGCGCACCGCGGTGGCGTGCGCGAGGCGGCGCTGGTGCGCCATGCCGCGCGAGAGTGCCTGCTCCAGGCGATAGAGCCGGCTCTTCAGCAGCGCGTCGCCGTCGCCCTGCATCTTCGCGGCGAGGCCCTGCTTCGCCGAGAGCGCGAAGATGCGCGTGGGCGCCACGCCAAGCGCGTCGGCCACCGACTTCACCTGGCGGTCGATCTCCGTCAGCACCTCGCCCTCGCCCGCGCCCGCGTCGCGCAGCCCGTCGATCTTGTTCAGGACCACGAAGCAGGTGTCCTCGATGCCGCCGATGGTGGCGACGTGCTCGCTCCACAGCGCGCGGTCCACCGGCGTGATCGAGCTCTCCGCGGAGACGACGAACACGATCGCGGCGGCGTCGGGCACGCGGTGGAACGAAAGCTCCGGCTCGCTCGCGAGCGTGTTGAACCCGGCGGTGTCGAGGAGCGTCACGCCCGCGGCGAGGAGCGGGTGGGGGAGGTTGATGACCGCGTAGCGCCAGCGCGGCATCGCGGCGCCTCCCGCCTGCTTCAGCTGCGTGAGCGCCTCGCACGCGGCGGCAAGGGACTCGGGCCTCGCGGGGTCGAGCGGCACCTCGTGCCACTCGTCGAGGGCGCCGTGGTATTCGCGCAGGGCGCGCGACGTCTCGCGCGTCTCGATCGGCAGCAGGCGGATCGAGGGGCGCCGCGACGGGTCCCACAGGATCTCCACCGGGCAGATGATCTTGCCTCCGCTCGCCGGCAGGAGTCGCGCGCCCTGCTCGGCGAAGAAGAGCGCGTTGATGAGCTCGCTCTTGCCGCGCGACTGCTCGGCGACGAAAGCGATGGTGAGGCGCTCCGAGGCGAGGCGCTGCTCGAGCTGCTCGAGGCGCGCCGCCGCCTGCTCGTCGATGAGGCGCCCGGCGACGGCCCAGCGGCGCAACGCCGAGAGCCGGGCGGCGGTTTCGTTGCGCCAATGGGCGAGGGCCGCGAGGCTCGTCTCGAAGGCGCGCGAAGGCGGGGTCCAGGTGGCGCTCATCGCTGGCAACGCGGGCAGTAGAAGGTCGAGCGCTGCCCCTGTCGCAGCGCTCGGATTGGCGTCTTGCAGACGCGGCAGGGCTTGCCCTCGCGGGCGTACACCGCGTGGCGGTGCTGGAAATAGCCGGGCCGCCCTTCCGCGGAGGCGAAATCGCGCAGCGTGCTGCCGCCGGAGTCGAGCGCGCTCTCGAGCGTCGCGCGCACCGACTGCGCGAGCCGGTCCCAGCGCACGGGCGAGATGCGCCCGGCGCTTCGCCCCGGGTGGATGCCGGCGCGGAACAAGGCCTCGCTCGCGTAGATGTTGCCCACGCCGGTCACGATGCCGGCGTTCATGAGGAAGTTCTTCACGGCGACGCTGCGCCCGCGCGCCTCGCGGTGCAGGGCCGCGCCGCTGAACCCCTCCTCGAGCGGCTCCATGCCGAGGTCCTTCAGCAACGGATGACGCTCGGGGTCTTCGACCCAGAGGACCGCGCCGAAGCGTCGCGGATCGGTGAAGCGAAGCACGCGCGGGCCGTCCAGCGCGAGGTCCACATGATCATGCTTGCGCGCGGGAGAGTCGCGCGGCACGAGGGTGAGCCGTCCCGACATGCCGAGATGCACCAGCAGGTGGCCCTTGTCGAGGTCGAATATGAGGTACTTGCCGCGGCGCCGGATGTCGACGACCTTCCTGTCGCGCAGCTTGCGATCGAGATCGCGCGGAACCGGCCAGCGCAGGCTCGCGTTGCGCACCACCGCGCCGCCGATGCGGCGCCCGACGACATGGGGCATGAGCCCGCGCCGCGTCGTCTCGACTTCCGGTAGCTCCGGCATGGAATGGGCTCAATGGCTCATGGCTTTTCGCTATTGTCCTACATCACGACGATTGAAACGTTTACAGGCTCGTAGGGCGCGTTCGAATCGTTCTATGATAGGTCGTAGCGCTTGCTCCTGAGCGCGCAGGGAGGCACGACATGGCGGGAAGAACCTGGTGGTTTGGAGCGGTGGCGGCGTTGGCCCTGGGATTGGTCGGTCCCTCCGTAGCTGAGGGAACCGCGGAAGACGCGGTCGAGGTGGACGAGGGCGCGGCGACGGCGGATGCGGTGTTCGAGTTCCTCGTCGCGGAGATCGCCTCGCAGCGCGGCGACACCGATGGCGCGCTCGCCGTATACCATCGGCTGGCGCGCGAGCTGAAGGATCCGCAGATCGCGCGCCGCGCGGTCGAGTCGGCGATTCGGGCGCGCGCCTTCGGCCCGGCTCTGGAAAGCGCCACGCTCCTCCTCGAGCTCGATCCCGAATCCACTCTCGCCCGCGAGATCATGGCGGCGCTCCTCGCCAACGAGGCCGACCTCGGCAAGGCGCGCGACCTGCTGGGCGGCATCCTCGAAAAGACCGCGAACCGCGGCCCGGTCCTCATGCAGCTCGCGCACCTCCTCGGGAAGTTCCCCGACAAGGCCGCGGTGCTCGAGACCACGCGCGAGGTCGTCGCGCACTACCCGATTCCCGAATCCCGTTACGCCGTCGGTGTGGCGGCGCTCATCGCCGGCCGGCTCGACGTGGCGGCGGCCGAAGCCGACGCGGCGCTGAAGCTGAAGCCCGCGTGGGAGCCCGGCGCGATCCTCAAGGCGCAGGTGCTGCGCAAGTCCGCGCCCGGCGAAGTGATCGCCTTCTACCAGGCGTTCATCGCGGCCAACCCCGCGTCGCAGGAAGTGCGCATGCAGCTCGGGCGCGAGCTCGCCGCCGAGAGAAAGCTCGCCGAGGCGCGCGAGCAGTTCCGCGAAGCCGAGAAGCTCGCGAAGAACGACTCGCAGGCCCCGTACGCGATCGGGCTCCTCTCGCTGCAGCTCGAGGATTACGCCGAGGCGCAGGTCGCGTTCAGCCGCGCGTTGAAGCAGGGCTATCGCGAGCCGACCGCGATCTACCTCGGCATGGGGCAGGCCGCGGAAGGATTGAAGCACTACGAGGAGGCGATCGGCTGGTACCAGAAGGTCGACGCGGGCGACTGGGTGCGCGCGCAGCTGAAGATCGCGACGCTGGTCGCGCGCCAGCAGGGCCTCGAGGCCGGCCGCGAGTACCTGCGCCGCATCGAGCCGCGCTCGCCCGACGACAGCATCCAGATGGTGCAGGTCGAGGCGCAGCTGCTGCGCGACGCGAAGGCGTGGAAGGAAACCTACGACCTGCTCTCCAAGGCGGTGGTGAAGTACCCGGAGTCGTTCGAGCTGCGCTACGACCGCGCCATGGCCGCGGAGCGCATCGACAAGCTCGACGTGCTCGAGAAGGACTTGCGCGCGGTGATCAAGATGAAGCCGGACTACGCGCACGCCTACAACGCGCTCGGCTACACGCTCGCGGAGAAAACCGAGAGGCTCGCCGAGGCGAAGGACCTCATCGAGAAGGCGATCAAGCTCTCGCCCGACGACCCCTTCATCATGGACAGCCTCGGCTGGGTGAACTTCCGCATGGGCGAGATGGGCGAGGCGTTGAAGCACCTGCACACCGCGTACAGCGCGCGCCCCGACCCCGAGATCGCCGCCCACCTGGGCGAGGTGTTGTGGAGCGCGGGCCAGCGCGATGAGGCGCAGAAGATCTGGCGCGCCGCGCTCTCCGAGAACCCCAACCACGAGACGCTCCTCGCGGTGATGCAGAAGCACCGGCCCTGATCCGCGCTGCCGCCGCTTGCGCCGCGGCGCTGATCGTCGCCGCGTGCGCGACGCTCCCCGCGCCGCGGTTGCCCGAATTGTCGAGCGTGCCCACCGCCTTCGAGGCGAGCGGGCGACTGGCCGTTCGCCAGGCAAACCGCAGCGACATCGCGAAGCTGCGCTGGACGCGGCGCGCGGACTCGGACCTTTGGGTGATCTCCTCGCCGCTCGGCAACGAGGTGGCGCGGCTCGAGTCCGGCGCGCACGGCGCCACGCTCACGCGCGCCGGCGCCGCGAGCGAATCCGCGGGAAGCTTCGCGGCGCTCACCGAGAGACTCCTCGGCGTTCCCCTCGATCCCGACGCGATCGCGGGCTGGCTCCATGGAGTGGTGCCCGCCGCCGCGCCGGGAGAGTGGCAGGTGACAATCGACGAGACGCAACGCGCCGGCAGCGTGGACCTCGCGAAGCGCATCACCGCGAGGCGCGGCGACGTCGTGGTGCGGCTCGTGGTCGACGAGTACCGCGCCCTGGGGGAGTAGAGCGTGCAGCTCGCCGCGCCGGACTACCCGGCCCCCGCCAAGCTCAACCTCTTCCTCCACGTGGTGGGGCGCAGGCGCGACGGCTACCACCTGCTGCAGAGCGTCTTCACCTTGATCGACCTTCACGACACGCTGCGCTTCGCGTTGCGTGCGGACGGCGTCGTGCGTCGCGTGAACGACGTCGCGGGGGTCCCTCCGGCCGAGGATCTCACGGTGCGCGCGGCGCTGCTGCTGCAGGAGGCGAGCGGCACCGAGCAGGGCGCCGACATCGAGCTCGACAAGCGCATCCCCATGGGGGCGGGGCTGGGAGGCGGCAGCTCCGACGCCGCGACCACACTCCTCGCCCTGAACCGGCTGTGGAAAACGGGCTTCGACCGCGAGGCGCTGGCCGAGATCGGCGCCGGGCTGGGCGCGGACGTGCCCTTCTTCATCTTCGGGCGACCGGCATGGGCCGAGGGCATCGGAGATCGCCTGCGCGACGTCGACGTGCCCCCGGCCTGGTACGTAATCCTGACCCCTCCGGCCCAGGTCCCGACGCAGGTCGCGTACACCGCCCCGGAATTGACCCGGAACACGGAACCCCTTAAAATGGAAGACTTTTCAGCGTATCCGAACGATCCTCGCTTCCACAACGACCTGGAGTTAGTGGTCAGCGCTCGTTTTCCCGTCGTGGCCCAGCATCTGGAGTGGCTGCGGCAGCATGGAAATGCGCGCATGACGGGGTCAGGAAGCTGCATATTCGCGGCCTTCGACAGCCGCGCGGCGGCGCAAGGCGTGATCGACGCAATGCCGGCGCCGATGAAGGGACTGGTCGCGCAAGGACTCACGCACCATCCTTTGCTTGAGCAATAGTCATTGAACGAGCGGTAAGAGCACCGAAGGGGAGTCGCCAAGTTGGTTAAGGCACTGGATTTTGATTCCAGCATTCGAAGGTTCGAATCCTTCCTCCCCTGCCAGATTCAATAGCGCGAGACCTGGGAGATCGAGCGGAGATGGCCTTCGACAACCTGATGGTGTTCACGGGTAACGCCAACCCCCGGCTCGCGCAGAGGGTGGCGAAGAACCTGAGCATCCAGCTCGGCAAGGCCACGGTCTCGCGCTTCAGCGACGGCGAGGTGATGGTCGAGCTCCTCGAGAACGTGCGCGGCAAGGATGTGTTCGTGTTGCAGTCGACGTGCGCGCCGACCAACGACACGCTGATGGAGCTGATGATCATGGTCGATGCGCTGCGCCGCTCGAGCGCCGCGCGCATCACCGCCGCGATCCCGTACTTCGGGTACGCGCGCCAGGATCGCCGGCCGCGCAGCGCGCGCGTGGCGATCTCGGCGAAGGTGGTCGCGAACATGTTGACGGGCTCTGGAGTGCACCGGATGCTGACGATGGACCTGCACGCGGACCAGATCCAGGGGTTCTTCGACATCCCCGTGGACAACATCTACGCGACGCCGATCCTGCTGGGCGATTTGTGGAAGCACGGTTACAAGAATCTCGTGGTGGTGTCGCCCGACGTGGGCGGGGTGGTGCGGGCGAGGGCGATCGCGAAGCAGCTGGACAGCGACCTCGCGATCATCGACAAGCGCCGGCCGCGGCCCAACGTCGCGAAGGTGATGAACATCATCGGCGACGTGAACGGGCGCACGTGCGTGATCATGGACGACATGGTCGACACCGCGAACACGTTATGCGAGGCGGCGCGCGCATTGAAGGAGCAGGGGGCGACGCGGGTGGTCGCGTATTGCACGCACCCCGTGCTGTCCGGCCCGGCGGTGAGCCGCATCGAGGCCTCGGTGATCGACGAGCTGGTGGTGACAGACACCATCCCGCTGAAGCCCGAGGCCGAGGCATGCGCGAAGATCCGCCAGATCAGCGTGGCCGAGCTCTTCGCGGAGACGATGAGAAGGATTTGTGAGGAGAGCTCGGTGAGCTCTTTGTTCGTCGAGTAAACAGCGCGTCTGGTCGCGGACCGCTGCATCAGCGCAGTACCTAACTTTGGAGTGAACATGAAGATTGCAATCAAAGCCGAACCGCGGAGCGTTCAGGGCACGGGTGCGAGCCGCCGCCTGCGCCGCGAGTCGAAAGTCCCCGGCGTCGTTTACGGCGCGGGCAAGGACGCGACCTCGATCGAGGTCGATCACAAGGAATTGTGGTTCAAGCTCAAGATGGAGGCATTTCATGCCTCCATCCTCGATCTGGAGCTTGGCGGCGAGACCTCGCACGTCCTGCTGCGCGACTACCAGATGCACCCGTTCCGCCCGATCATCCTGCACGTGGATTTCCAGCGCGTCGCTGCGGACAAGAAGATCCACATGAAGGTGCCGCTGCACTTCGTGAACGCCGAGATCTCCCC
>JBDTXQ010000077.1:0-9225 GCA_040006115.1 Usitatibacter sp. | reverse complement strand
CGCGCCTCGCCGACCACGTGATCGTCACCAGCGACAACCCGCGCGGCGAGGACCCCGACGCGATCATCGCGCAGGTGTTGGCGGGCGTGTCGGGCGACGCCGAAGCTATCGGGGAGCGCCAGGTGGCGATCTTCTCCGCGGTGCACCAGGCGCGGGCGGGCGACGTCGTGCTCCTCGCAGGCAAGGGGCACGAGACCTACCAGGAGATCGCCGGGGTGCGCCATCCCTTCAGCGACCGCGAAGTGGCGCATGCCGCCCTTGCCGACTGGCAGGGCGCGGCGCGATGAACCGGGACGCGTACTTGGGCAGCGGCTACATGATGGACCTGGCGGAAACGGCGCGCGCGGTGGACGGCGAGCCCCACGGCCAGGCGCGCTACTGCGGAGTGACGACGGACAGCCGCGCGGTGGGCGCGGGCGAGCTCTTCGTCGCCCTGCGCGGCGAGCGTTTCGATGGCAACGAGTACGTCGAGGAGGCGTTCCGGCGCGGCGCGGCGGCGGCGCTCACCTCGCGCCTCGTGGCGCCCGGCATGCCGCTCGCCCAGGTGGTGGTGGGCGACACGCGCGCGGCCCTCGGCCGCCTTGCGGCCCACTGGCGCGAACGCTTCGAGGGGCCGCTGGTCGCCCTCACCGGCAGCAACGGCAAGACTACGGTGAAGGAGATGATCGCCTCGATCCTCGCGGAGCACGGCGGCGAGCGCGCCGCGGTGCTCGCGACCGAAGGCAACCTCAACAACGACATCGGCATGCCGGTGACTCTCCTCAAGCTCCGCGCGACCCACCGCTTCGCCGTGATTGAGATGGGCATGAACCACGCGGGCGAGATCGACTACCTCGCGCGCATCGCGCGCGCGGCCGTCGCGCTGGTGAACAACGCGCAGCGCGCCCACGTGGGGATCCTCGGCAGCGTGGAGGCGATCGCGCGGGCGAAGGGCGAGATCTACACGGGGCTCGGGACATCGGGGACCGCGCTCGTGAACGAGGACGACGCGTTCGCACGCTACTGGAAGGACCTGAACGCCGGGCGCCGCGTCGTCACGTTCGGATTCGCCGAGGGCGCGCATGTTCGCGCGCTCTCGTCCGGGCCGCAGCTCAGGGTCGCGACGCCGCGCGGCGAGTTCACGGTCCCGCTGCAAGTGCGGGGCGAGCACAACACGAGGAATGCGCTGGCGGCGTGCGCGGCCGCGGAGGCGCTCGACGTTCCGCTGGCAGCGATGAAGGCGGGGCTCGCGGGATTCACCGGCGTACCGGGACGCCAGCAGCGCAGGCGCGGCGCGGGCGGCGCGGTGGTGATCGACGACAGCTACAACGCCAACCCCGAATCGATGAACGCAGCGATCCTCGTCCTCGCCCAGGAGCGCGGCCGCAAGGTCTTCGTGATGGGCGACATGGGCGAGCTCGGCCCCGACGCGGCGGCGATGCATGCCGAGGTGGGCGGCTTCGCGCGCGAGGCGGGCATCGACGCGCTCCTCGCCATTGGGGAGGCGAGCCGCCACGCGGTGCAGGCGTTCGGCAAGGGCGCCGCGCACTTCGACGAGATCGAGGCGCTCACCAAGGCCGCGCAACGCGAGGCCGCCGCCGGCGCCGCCATCCTCGTGAAGGGCTCGCGCTTCATGCGCATGGAGCGCGTCGCCGACGCGCTCGCCGGGAAAGGGGGCGGACATGCTCTATGAGCTCGCGCAGTGGCTCTCGGTGGACGCGAAGCTGCGCGCGTTCAATGTCTTCACCTACATCACGCTGCGCGTGGTCCTGGCGGCGCTCACCGCGCTCGCGATCTCTTTCATCGTGGGACCGGCGATGATCCGCAAGCTCACCGCCTACAAGATCGGCCAGGCGGTGCGCGACGACGGCCCGCAGACGCACCTCATCAAGACCGGCACGCCGACCATGGGCGGCGCGCTGATCCTCGTCTCCGTCGCGGTCACGACGCTCCTCTGGGCCGACCTCGCCAACCGCTACGTTTGGATCGTGCTCGTCACCACGCTCGGCTTCGGCATGGTCGGCTGGGTGGACGACTGGCGCAAGGTCGTGCACCGCAATCCCAAGGGACTGTCGGCGCGTGCCAAGATGTCGTGGCAGTCGGTGATCGGCATCGTCGCCGTCTCCTACCTCGCCTACAGCGCGAAGCTGCCGCAGCAGACCGAGCTCATCGTGCCGTTCTTCAAGTCGGTGGCGCTGCCCCTCGGCACCATCGGCTTCATCGTGATCGGCTACTTCATGGTGGTGGGCTTTTCCAACGCCGTGAACCTGACCGACGGGCTCGACGGGCTCGCCATCATGCCGACCGTGATGATCGCGTCCGCGCTAGCGGTGTTCGCCTACGTCTCGGGCAACGTGGTGTTCGCCAAGTACCTCGCGTTTCCGTACATCGCGGGCGTGGGCGAGCTCGCCGTCATCTGCGGCGCGATCTCCGGGGCGGGCCTCGCCTTCCTCTGGTTCAACGCCTATCCCGCCGAGGTCTTCATGGGCGACGTGGGCGCGCTCGCGCTCGGCGCGGCCATCGGGATGATCGCCCTCATCGTGCGCCAGGAAGTGGTGCTGCTGATCATGGGCGGCGTGTTCGTGGTCGAGACGCTCTCGGTGATGATCCAGGTCGCTTCCTTCAAATTGACCGGCAAGCGCGTCTTCCGCATGGCGCCGCTGCACCACCACTACGAATTGAAGGGCTGGAAGGAGAACCAGGTCGTGGTGCGCTTCTGGATCATCACGATGATGCTGGTCCTCTTCGGCCTGTCGACCCTGAAGCTGCGCTGACCCGACAAACGAGAAAGGGAGATGACCCATGACGAATGGCAAGCGCGGAGTGTCCTGGTTCTCGGCCTGGGTGACACGGGGCTTTCGAGCGTTCGCTGGCTCACAGCGCGCGGCGCGCGCGTGCGTGTCGCCGACACGCGAGCGGCGCCTCCGGCCCTGGGAGCGCTCCGCACGCAGCATCCGGGCGTCGCCGTTTCGCTTGGAGCTTTCGACGCGGCGCTCCTGGAGGGGGTGGACACGGTCGTTGCGAGTCCGGGCGTTGCGCTGCGCGAGCCGGTCGTTCGCGCCGCGCTCGGTCGCGGGATTGAAGTGGTTGGCGACGTCGAGATCTTCGCGCGCGAGCTCGCCCGCCGGGGAAAGGGCCGAGTGCTAGGAATCACCGGCACCAACGGCAAGTCCACCGTCACGGCGCTCGCCGGGGCGATGGGCGCGGCGGCGGGCTATCGCACCGTCGTCGCCGGCAACATCGGGCTGCCGGTGCTGGATGCGCTCGACCGCGTCGAAGCCGCGAACGCCGATCTCTACGTGGTGGAGCTGTCCAGCTACCAGCTCGAGACCACCTCGAGCCTCGCGCTCGACGCGGCCGCGATGCTGAACCTCACGCAGGACCACATGGACCGCTACGACTCGATGGAGCAATACGGCGCGGCGAAGCAGCGCATCTTCCTCCACGCGAAGACGCGGGTCGTCAATCGCGACGATGCCTGGAGCCGCGCGATGGCGGGCGATGGCGCGCTCTCGTTCGGGCTCGGGGTTCCCGGAAACGAGCGCGAGTGGGGGCTCGACGCTGCCGCGACCACGATCCGCCGCGGCGCCGCCGACCTCATCGCGCTCGACGAGATGGCGATGAAGGGATTGCACAACGCGGCCAACGCGATGGCCGCGCACGCGCTGCTGTCGGCGATCGACGCGCCGCAAGCGCCGCTCGCGCAGGCGCTGCGCGAGTTCAAGGGCCTTGCCCATCGCGTGGAGCTCGTCGCCGAGGCCAGGGGCGTGCGCTTCTACGACGACTCCAAAGGGACCAACGTGGGCGCCACGGTCGCGGCGCTCGAGGGCTTCCGCGCGCCGGTCGTGCTGATCGCCGGCGGCGACGGCAAGGGCCAGGACTTCGCGCCTCTCGCCCCCGCGGTGAAAGCGCGAGCGCGTGCGGTGGTCCTCATCGGCCGCGACGGCGCGGCGATCGCGGCGTCGCTCGCCTGCGCGAACGTGCCGCTCGTCCACGCGACCGGCATGGAAGAGGCGGTCGAGGCGGCGTTCGCGCTCGCCTCGCACGGCGACGCGGTGCTTCTTTCTCCCGCGTGCGCGAGCTTCGACATGTTCCGCAACTACAACCATCGCGGCGACGTGTTCGCCGCCGCGGCGCGCGCCCTCGAGGAAAGGACGGGGCGCTGATGCTCTACAACCCGGGCCGCCGCGATTCCACCCTCGACCTGGCATTGCTCTGGTCGGCGGTGCTCCTCGGCGCCATCGGGCTCGTCATGGTGTATTCGGCCTCCATCGCGATGGCCGAGGCGGAGCGCTTCACCGGCTTCCGGCCCAGCTACTTTCTCGTGCGCCACTCGATTTACCTGATTGTCGGGTTGGCGTTTGCCGCGGCGCTGTTTCGAATCCCCCTCTGGCTCTGGCAGAAGGCGTCGCCGTGGCTTTTTATGCTGGGCACCGCGATGCTGGTCGCGCTGCTTATTCCCGGCATCGGGCGCGAGGTGAACGGCGCGCGCCGGTGGATTCCCCTGGGCATCGCGACCTTCCAGCCCTCGGAGCTGATGAAGCTCTTCGTGGTGCTCTACGCCGCCGACTACACGGTACGCAAGGCTGCGTTCATGGACGACTTCAAAAAGGGCTTCCTGCCGATGTTCGCGGTGATGACCTTCATCGCAGCCCTGCTGCTGCGCGAGCCGGACTTCGGCGCGCTGGTGGTGGTGACGACCATCGCCATGGCGGTGCTCTTCCTCGGGGGCCTCAACTGGCGGCTCTTCGCGGGTCTCGCGTCGCTCCTCGCGGTTGCTTTCGGGGTGCTCATCGTCTCGTCGCCCTATCGCCTGCAACGCATCCTCGGCTTCATGGATCCGTGGTCCGACGCATACGGCAAGGGCTACCAGCTGTCGCACTCGCTCATCGCCTTCGGGCGCGGCGAGTGGCTCGGCGTGGGCCTGGGCGCGAGCGTGGAGAAGCTCTTCTACCTTCCCGAGGCGCATACCGATTTCCTGCTCGCGGTGATCGCCGAGGAGCTCGGCTTCGCGGGCGTGGCGGCGGTGATCACGCTCTTCCTCTTCCTCGTGCACCGCGCGTTCGCGGTAGGGCGCCAGGCGGCGAGCCTCGAGCGTTACTACGCGGCGCTCGTGGCGCAGGGCATCGGCGTGTGGCTCGCCTCGCAAGCCTTCATCAACATGGGCGTGAACATGGGGCTCCTCCCGACCAAGGGGCTCACGCTGCCGCTCCTCTCGTTCGGCGGCACCGGGATCGTCGTCACCTGCATGGCGCTCGCGATCCTCATGCGCATCGACTGGGAGAATCGCTACCTGATGAGGGGCGGGTCGGTATGAGCCGCACCATCCTCATCATGGCGGCGGGCTCCGGTGGGCACATCTTCCCGGGCCTCGCGATCGCCAGGGAGCTCGCGTCGCGGGGCTGGAAGGTGCACTGGATGGGCACGCCCGCGGGCATGGAGAACAAGCTCGTCGGCGAAGCCGGCTATCCCATGACGAAGGTGAACATGAGCGGCGTGCGCGGCAAGGGCGTCACGGCATGGCTCGTGTTGCCGGTGAGGATCGTCGTCGCGTTCTGGCAGTCGACGGTGGCGCTTTTCCGCATCCGCCCCGATGTCGTGCTCTCCATGGGCGGCTACGTCGCGTTTCCCGGCGGGATGATGGCGGCACTCTGGGGCAAGCCCCTCGTCGTGCACGAGCCGGGCGCCGTGGCCGGCATCACCAATCGCGTGCTCGCGCCAGTGGCCGATCGCGTCGTGGTCGGCATGCAGGGCGCTTTCGAGCAGAAGGTTGCGCAGAGGTGGGCCAACGCCTTGCCCAAGCCCAGGCGCGTCGATTGGCTCGGCACACCGGTGCGCGACGAGATCGCGGCGTTGCCGGCGCCCGAGGCGCGTTACGCGGATCGCTCCGGCCCGCTGCGCCTGCTCGTCGTGGGCGGCAGCCTCGGCGCGCAGACCATGAACGACCTGGTGCTCGCCGCGGTCGCTTCGATGTCGCAGGACGAACGCCCGCAGATCGTGCACCAGGCGGGCGCCAAGCTCTACGAGGGATTGCGCTCGGCCTACGAGGAGGCGGGCGTGAAGGGCGAGGTCTTGCCCTTCGTCGACGACATGGCCGCGCGATACGCGTGGTGCGACGTGCTGGTGTGCCGGTCCGGCGCGATCACAGTCGCGGAGATCAGCGCCGCGGGCATCGCATCCATCCTCTTTCCGCTGCCGTGGTTCGTCGCCGACGAGCAGGCCGCCAACGCGCGCTTCCTCGCCGATCGCGACGCGGGCATCGCGCTGAAGCAGCTCGAGACGAAGCCCGAGGACCTCGCGCGATTGCTGCGGGGCCTGGACCGGGCGCGCCTCACCGCGATGGCGCGCAACGCGCGCGCGCTCGGCAAGCCCGACGCGACCAAGCGCTGCGCGGCGCTCTGCATGGAGCTTGCCCATGCGGCATAAGGTGAAGCGCATCCACTTCGTGGGCATCGGCGGCTCGGGCATGTCCGGGATCGCGGAGGTGTTCGCGAACCTCGGCTACACGGTCTCCGGCTCCGACATCTCCGAGAATCCCGCGGTGCGGCGCCTGCGCCAGATGGGGATCCGGATCGTCACCGGCCACGCGGGGGAGAACGTCGCCGACGCCGACGTGGTGGTGACCTCGAGCGCCGTGAAGCCCGACAACCCGGAAGTGATCCGCGCTCGCGAGGCGCACATCCCGGTGGTGCCGCGCGCGATGATGCTGGCGGAGCTCATGCGCTTCAAGCAGGGCATCGCGATCGCCGGCACCCACGGCAAGACCACCACGACTTCCCTCATCTCGGCAGTGCTCGGCGAGGCGGGGCTCGATCCGACCTGCGTGATCGGCGGGCGCCTGAATTCCATCGGCACCAACGCGCGCCTCGGCAAGGGTGAGTTCCTGGTGGCGGAGGCGGACGAATCCGACGCGTCGTTCCTGTATCTCCAGCCGGTGATCTCGGTGGTCACCAACATCGATGCCGACCACATGGAGACCTACGGCGGCGACTTCGAGAAGCTCAAGTCCACGTTCGTGGAATTCCTCGGCCACCTGCCGTTCTACGGGCTCGCGGTGATCTGCAAGGACGATCCGCACGTGCGCGCCATCATGCCTTCGATCGCGCGGCCCATGCTCACCTACGGCAAGACCAGCGACGCCGACCTGCGCGCCGAGGACGTGCGCTGGGATGCGGGACGCATGCGTTTCACCGCCGCCTCCGCGAGGGGCGGCCTGGCGCCCCTCGACGTGATGCTGAACCTTCCCGGAGAGCACAACGTCCTCAACGCTCTGGCGACTATCGCCGTGGCGCGCGAGGTGGGCGCCTCCGACGCCTCGATCGCCAAGGGGCTCGCCGAATTCACCGGCGTGGGACGCCGCTTCCAGCGCTACGGCGACGTGGCGCTCGCGGGCGGCGGCCACTACACCGTGATCGACGACTACGGCCACCACCCCGCGGAGATGGCGGCGACGCTCGCCGCGGCGCGCGGCGCCTTTCCCGGCCGCCGCCTCGTGCTCGCCTTCCAGCCCCATCGATTCACGCGTACCCGCGACCTCTTCGAGGATTTCGTGAAGGTCCTCTCGACCGTGGACGAGCTGGTGCTGGCCGACGTCTATCCCGCAGGCGAAGCGCCGATCGTGGGCGCCGACGGCCGAGCGCTGGTGCGCTCGGTGCGCCTCTCGGGGAAGGTCGAGCCGCTCTTCGTCGAGAAGGCTTCCGAGATGCGCGACGCTGTGCTGTCCCGCGTGCGCGACGGCGACGTGGTCGTCACCATGGGCGCGGGGTCCATTGCGAACCTGGCCCCGGAGCTTGCCATCCCCTCGGGCATGCCGGCATCGGCGGTGAGGAGCTGATGGACATGAGCGACGGGCGCATGAACTCGGAGCTGCGCGGCCTGCTGCGCCACGACGAGCCGATGGCGAAGCATGTGAGCTGGCGCGCCGGCGGGGCCGCGAAGAATTTCTACCAGCCCGCCGACGTACTAGACCTCGCGGCGTTCCTGCGTTCGCAGCCCGCCGCGCAGCCGCTGCTCTTCGTGGGGCTCGGCAGCAACCTCCTGGTGCGCGACGGGGGCTTCGCGGGCTCGGTGGTCTTCACGCACCACGCGCTGATCGGCATCGAGGTCGAATCGGAGGTCTCGACGCCGCGCGGCACGCTCGCGTTCCGCGCGGGCGCGGGCGTGCCGTCGCCGCACCTCGCGCGCTTCGTGGCGAAGCACGGCGGCGCCGGCGCGGAGTGGCTCGCGGGCGTGCCCGGCACCGTCGGCGGCGCGCTCGCGATGAACGCGGGATGCTACGGCGGCGAGACCTGGAACCACGTGATCGCGGTGGAGACCGTCGATCGCGCCGGCGTCCTTCGCCATCGCTCGCCGGCGGACTACGAGCTTGGATACCGCCACGTGGCGCTCAGGTCGGGCAACGAGGAGGGATTCGTCTCGGCGGTCTTCGGCTTCGCGCCGGGCGTGGAGCGTGAGGCGCTCGCGCGCATCAAGGAGCTCCTGCAGAAGCGCGTCGCCTCGCAGCCCCTCAACCAGCCGAATGCGGGCAGTGTCTTCCGCAATCCGCCCGGCGACCACGCCGCGCGCCTGATCGAGTCCTGCGGGCTGAAGGGCTTCACCCTCGGCGGCGCTCAGGTTTCGCCCAAGCACGCGAACTTCATCGTGAACCTCGGCAACGCATCGGCGCGCGATATCGAGTCCATGGTCGACCACGTGCAGCTCACCGTGTTCGAGCAGGCCGGCGTGGAGCTGGTGCGCGAAGTGCGGATCGTGGGAGACGACGCATGAGCGCGCTCGGCAAGGTGGCGGTGCTGATGGGCGGCCCGTCCGCGGAGCGCGAGATCTCCCTCATCTCGGGAAAGGCGGTCCTCGGCGCCCTGCGCGGCAAGAACGTCGACGCTCACGCGTTCGACCCCGCGGAGCGCGAGCTCTTCGACCTGAAGCGCGAGGGCTTCAAGCGCGCCTTCATCGCGCTGCACGGGCGCTTCGGCGAGGACGGCACGGTGCAGGGCGCGCTCGAGACGATGCGCCTTCCTTACACGGGAAGCGGCGTGATGGGCTCGGCGCTCGCCATGGACAAGTGGCGCACCAAGCTCGTGTGGGACGCCTCCGGCGTGCCCACGCCGCGCTTCGCCATGGTGAAGGCCTCCAGCGCCTGGGACCAGGTGATCGACCAGCTCGGCATGCCGGTGGTGATGAAGCCCGCGCGCGAGGGTTCCACCATCGGCCTCACCATCGTGCGCACTCCCTCGGATTTCCCGGTGGCGT
>JBDTXQ010000076.1:0-9230 GCA_040006115.1 Usitatibacter sp. | reverse complement strand
AGCACCAGCCGCGCGAACGGCGTGAAGGACGTGAGGAAGATCGATCCGAAGAACCACAGCCACGAGATGCCGAGGAGCGAATTGAAGACCGCGCGATTGCGCGCGGCGATGGCGAGGTTGCGCCAGGTCTCCGAGAACGGATTCCAGTTGATGGCGAGCGCGGGATCGGGCGCCGGGGACGCCGGGATGAAGTGGGCGGCGACGCGCCCCGCGACCGCAACCACCACGCACGCGACGGCGACGTAGGTCGCGCCCATCGCCGAGGCTTTCACCAGCAGCCCGCCCGCCATGGTGCCCGCGAGGATCGCGACGAAGGTCCCCATCTCCACCAGCCCGTTGCCGCCGGTGAGCTCGTCGGCGCGCAGGTGCTGCGGGAGGTAGGCGTACTTCACCGGGCCGAAGACGGTCGAGTGCAGGCCCATGAGGAAGACCGCGGCATAGAGCAGCATCGCGTTCTGTGTCGCGAAGCCGGCGCCGGCGATCGCCATCACCGCGATCTCGAAGCTCTTCACGAAGCGCATGAGGCGCCCCTTCTCGATCTTGTCGGCGAGCTGGCCCGCGGTCGCTGAGAAGATGAGGAAGGGCGCGATGAAGATGGCCCCGATCACGAATCCGGCGGTGGCGGGATCCACGCCGCCCCATTGCGCCGCGTGATAAGTCGCGAGCAGCGTGAAGGAGAACTTGAAGAGGTTGTCGTTGGCCGCGCCGAGGAACTGCGTCCAGAAGAGCGGGCCGAAGCGCCGCTCGGAAAGCAACCGGAACTGGCTCTCGCCCGCCATCTCAGGAATGCTCGCGGATGAAGGAGAGCACCGCCTCGAGGGAATCGTCGAGGAATTCGCGGTCGACCCAGAAGAACACTTCCTTGCCGACCTTCTGGCTCTTCAGCACGCCCGACTCCTTCAGGAGCTTGAGATGGTGGGAAACGGCGGAGCGCGAGAGCGTGGACACCGCCGCGATCTGGCCCACGTTCAGCCGCTCGCCCTTCTCGAAGGTGAGCAGGATGCGCTGGCGGTGCTCGTCGCCGAGCGCCGTGAAAGCGCGGGAAATCGTGCGCCACTCGCGCGGAATGGCCCTGAGGTAATGCCGATTCATAACCATATTCTTAGTTATATCGTTATGTTTCGTCAACCCCCCGGCTCCGGGTGCCCGCCGCGGTCCGCCGTGATACACTGAAATGAACAAAAAAGGGGTTTAAGCTCAACCAGTTAGCCATGCTCGACGACCTCCGCAAAGCCGCGCTCGAATACCATCGACTCCCGACTCCCGGGAAGATCGAGGTCACCGCCACCAAGTCCCTCATCACGCAGCGCGACCTGGCGCTCGCCTACACGCCGGGCGTCGCGGCGGCGTGCGAGGCGATCGTGGAAGACCCGAACCAGGCGCGTGAGCTCACCGCGCGCGGCAACATGGTCGCCGTCGTCACCAACGGCACCGCCGTGCTGGGCCTGGGCAACATCGGCCCGCTCGCCTCCAAGCCGGTGATGGAAGGCAAGGGCGTGCTCTTCAAGAAGTTCGCCGGCATCAACGTGTTCGACATCGAGCTCGCCGAGAACGACCCCGACAAGCTGGTCGACATCATCGCCGCGCTCGAGCCCACCTTCGGCGGCATCAACCTGGAGGACATCAAGGCGCCCGAGTGCTTCTACATCGAGAAGAAGCTGCGCGAGCGCATGAAGATCCCGGTGTTCCACGACGACCAGCACGGCACCGCGATCATCGTCGGCGCCGCGGTGAGGAACGGGCTGCGCGTGGTCGGAAAGGAGATCGGCAAGGTGAAGCTGGTGGTGTCCGGCGCCGGCGCTGCCGCTCTCGCCTGCCTCGACATGCTGGTCGCCCTCGGCATGAAGATGGAGAACATCTGGGTCACCGACATCAAGGGGGTCGTCTACTCCGGGCGCAAGGAGGAGATGGACGACAACAAGGCCCGCTACGCGCGCAAAACCGATGCACGCAAGCTGGGCGAGGTGATCGAGGGCGCGGACGTGTTCCTCGGCCTTTCCGCGGGCGGCGTCCTCAAGCAGGACATGGTGAAGAAGATGGCGGAGCGCCCGCTGATCCTCGCCCTCGCCAACCCCGAGCCCGAGATCCTTCCGGAGCAGATCAAGGAAGTGCGCGACGACGCCGTGATCGCCACCGGCCGCTCCGATTATCCGAACCAGGTGAACAACGTCCTCTGCTTCCCGTTCATCTTCCGCGGCGCGCTCGACGTGGGCGCGACCACCATCAACGAGCCGATGAAGCTCGCCGCGGTGAACGCGATCGCCGACCTCGCGATGGCGGAGCAGTCGGACATCGTGGCCCAGGCCTACGGCAGCGAGCGGCTCTCGTTCGGCCCCGACTACCTCATCCCGCGCCCCTTCGATCCGCGCCTCATCGTGAAGATCGCGCCCGCCGTGGCGAAGGCGGCCATGGACAGCGGCGTCGCCACCGACCCGATCAAGGACTTCCCCGCCTACGTCCAGAAGCTGAACGAGTTCGTCTACCACTCCGGGCTCATCATGAAGCCCATCTTCACCGCGGCGAAGGAGTCGCCGCGGCGCATCGTCTTCGCCGAGGGCGAGGACGAGCGCGTGCTGCGCGCCGTGCAGGTGGTGGTGGACGAGGGCCTCGCGAAGCCGATCCTCGTCGGGCGGCCGGCGGTCCTCGAACGGCGCATCGAGCGCTTCGGCCTGCGCATGAAGCCGGGCGTCCACTTCGAGGTGGTCAATCCCGAGAACGACGCGCGCTATCGCGGCTACTTCATGGAGTACCACCGGCTCACCGAGCGCCGCGGCGTCTCGGTGCCGTACGCCAAGATCGAGATGCGCCGCCGGCATTCGCTCATCGGCTCGATGATGATCCACCACGGCGACGCCGACGGGCTCATCTGCGGGACCTTCGGCACCCACGATTTGCACCTGCACTACATCGACCAGGTGATCGGCAAGCGCCCCGGCATCCGCCACTACTACGCGATGAACCTGCTCATGCTGCCGCGGCGCACCGTGTTCATCTGCGACACCTACGTGAACGTCGATCCCACGCCCGAGCAGATCGTCGAGATGACGATGCTCGCCTCCGAGGAGATTCGCCGCTTCGGGCTCGCGCCGAAGGTGGCGCTCGTCTCCCACTCGAGCTTCGGCACGAGCGACGCGCCCTCCGCGCTGAAGATGAGGAAGGCCCTCGAGATGATCCGCGAGAAGATGCCGTCCCTGGAGGTCGAGGGCGAGATGCACGGCGACGCGGCGTTGAGCGAGGAAGTGCGCCAGAAAGCGTTCCCCAACTCGCGCCTGAAAGGCGAAGCCAACCTCCTCATCATGCCGACCCTCGACGCCGCCAACATCTCGTTCAACCTGCTGAAGGTCGTGGGCGGGGCCGGAATCACCGTCGGGCCGATCCTCCTTGGCGCGGCGAAGCCCGTGCACATCCTCACGCCCACCGCGACCGTGCGCCGCATCATCAACATGACGGCGCTAGCCGCCGTCGACGCGCAGGCGCAGGAGAAGCAGGCCGCGGGGCGCGCATGGTGAGCGACCGTTTCCATCATCTGTTCATCCGCACCGCGGATTTCGACGCTTCGCTTGCGTTCTATCGGGACGTGCTCGGCTGGTCGGTCGCCGAGACCTGGGGCGGCAACGGCAAGGGTCGCGGCGCGATGCTCTCCGGCGGCGGCATCAAGGTGGTCCTCGCCGAGCGCCCGGCGGAGTCACTCGGCAGCAACGGCGCCACAGGGCCCGACGTTCACCTCGACATCCACGACATCGACGAGCGCTATCGCGCCCTGCCCAAGGGCTCGCACGTCGTTGTCGAGCCGCAATCGACCCATTGGGGAACGCGCTGGTTCGTGGTTCGCGACCCCGACGGCAACCTGATCGCCTTCGAGGAGCTGCACGGTGGCTGAGATCCTGCGCTCCGGCCTTGCGGCCGTGCGCACGCGCGGGCCGCGCCTGCCGCGCGCGCTGCCCGAGCCGGCCGTGATCGGCGTGTGCGCGCTCTCCGGGCGCGTCGACGAGGCGGCCCTCGCGAGAAGCGTCGAGTACCTGCGCGACCTGGGCCACCGCGTGGTGGTGCCCGAGGAGACGCTCCATGCCTGGCGCTATTTCGCCGGCACCGACGACGAGCGCCTCGCGGGCTTCCACGCACTCCTCGACGATCCCGCGATCGACCTCGTCATCTGCGCGCGCGGCGGCGCCGCGGTGACGCGCCTCCTCCCCCGCATCGACTGGAACCGCGTCGCGGCGAGCGGCAAGGCGTTCTGCGGCTTCAGCGATTTCACCGCGTTCAACATGGCCGCCTACGCGTGCGCGAACCTGGTCACCTTCCACGGGCCGCTCCTCGCGGTCGATTTCGGCAACGGCGACCCGGGCAGCTTCGCGCAGCAGCATTTCTGGATGGCGCTATCCCGCGACAGCCACCGCATCGACGAATTCACCTGCGAGCACGGCTACGACGCCCGCCACGTGGACGGCACGCTCTGGGGCGGGAACCTCTCGCTCCTCGCCCACCTGATGGGCACGCCCTACTTCCCCGCGATCGACGACGGCATCCTGTACGTGGAGGAGATCGGCGAAGAGCCCTACGCGGTCGAGCGCATGTTCATGCAGCTGCACCACGGCGGCGTCCTCGGGCGCCAGCGCGCGCTCATGCTGGGCGACTTCAGCGACTGCAAGCCGACCAACACCGTGCGCTACCCCTACTCGATGGAAGAGGTGGTCGAGACCCTGCGCGCGCTGCTGCCCTACCCGGTAGTCACCGGCCTACCCTTCGGCCACGTCGCGCGCAAGGTGACGCTACCCTTCGGCGCGCCCGGCACGCTCACCATCGGCGCGGGCGCCTGCTCGCTGCGCTTCTCGGGCCACGTGCAGCGTTAGGGAACCCTGAAGCAAAACCATGCGTGCCCGTCCCGTTCTCTATTTTTCTGGCCAGGCATTGCTGTGCGCGCTTCTCAGCCTCGGCTGGCCACTCCACGCTATTGAAGTCAGGGGCGTTGTCGATCTGCGGTTGGGTACCACCGATGCCGACCATAGCTGGACCCGCGACGGCCTCGACAAGACCCGCTTCGATCGAAACGGCGGCAATGTCAGGCTTGGGCAGGCTTTTCTGCGCCTGGATGGCGATGTGCTCCATGACGTAACGGCATCGGTGGTTGCCAGTGCAAGCGATGATCGCCGCAAGCTCGTGGATATTACCGAAGCCTGGCTTGGCTGGAACCCGGTGCCCACCAGCGCGTGGAAGACGCGCGTAAAGCTGGGCGCATTCTTTCCCGTCACCAACCTCGAAATCGGTTACGACAGCATTGGCTGGACGCCGGTGCGTACGATTTCCAGTTCCGCCATCAATAGCTGGTTCGGCGAAGAGCTGCGAACCGAGGGTGTCGAGCTCACCATGACGCGCAAGGGGGTCACCGAGAATTCCGCGCATGACTATGGTTTTACCGCGGCATTGTTCGGGGGCAACGACCCGATCGGCAGCTTGTTGGCGTGGCGCGGCTGGTCGATTGGCGACAGGATCACCGGGCTCACGGAATCCATCCGCTTAGCCGATCTGCCGGTTTATCGTCCAGGGGGAGGTTTGCCACTACAGGATCGATCGATCCATGTCTTTCGCGAGATCGACAGGCGGCCGGGCTATTACTTCGGTGCGCATTATGCCTACGGGGGCTGGCTAAGCGTAAACGCGTTGCGCTACGACAATCGCGGCGAGCCGCTGGTCGTCAGGAACGGACAGTACAGCTGGAACACGCGGTTCACTCACTTGAGCGCACGCATGCAGCTGGGCGAGAAGTGGGAACTGCTGCTACAGGCGCTTCACGGCAAGACGATCATGGGGCCGAATGCAGTGCGTTTCGGCTACGCGGCTTGGTACGCCTTGGCGAGCCACCCGCTAGGCCCCGGCAATCTGGCGGTCCGGGCCGACCAATTCAACGTGAAAGAGCATCCAGCCGATATCTTCCCTTCGGACCCCCAAGGCGAAACCGGCCGCGCGCTGGCGATTGCGTATTCATGGCGCGTCAATCCGTCCGTATCGCTGGTCATGGAAGCCCTGCGTGTGCGCAGCGACAGGATCGCACGTACTTTGATTGGCGATACTCCGGACAAGACCGAGCGCAGCCTGACTGCATCCGTTCGCTGGCAATTTTAGTCACGCAGCGGCTCGGATCGGGATCCTCTTCAAGCGCGACGCGTCGGAGGGATCACGCCACTGCGCGAGGAGCTGCGCCTCGCGCGCCTTCGCGTCCTTCAGGTGGCGCTCCTTCACCGGGCCGTAGCCGCGGACGAATTCGGGGATCGAGGCAATCTCCGCGGCGAGCTCGACGCGGCCGGCGTCGAGCTTCTCGAGGAGCTCCGCCACCGTGCGCTCGTACTCGGCGATGAGAGCGCGCTCCCCGCGCCTCTCTGTGCTGTAGCCGAACACGTCGAGCGCCGTTCCGCGCAGGAACTTGAGCTTCGCGAGGACGCGCATCGCGCCCAGCATCCACGCACCGAACTCGCGCTTGCGCGGCTCGCCGGTGACCGGATCATTCTTCGCCCAGAGCGGCGGCGCGAGATGCAGCTTCAGCCGGTAGTCGCCCTCGAACTGCCCGGCGACGCGCTTCAGGAAATCGGTGTCGGTGTAGAGGCGCGCCACCTCGTACTCGTCCTTGTAGGCCATGAGCTTGAAGAGGTAGCGTGCGACGACGGACGTGAGGACCGTGGCGCCGGGCGCCTTCGCGCTCTCAGCCGCGCGCACGCGCGCCACGAACTCCTCGTAGCGCTTCGCGTATGCCTCATCCTGGTACGCCGCGAGGAAGGCGCGGCGGCGCGAGATCGTTTCCTCGAGGCCCTGCGACAAGCGCTGGCTTTCCGGCCGCGCCTCGGGCGGCGTCGCCGCGCGCCGTACGCTCGCCACATCCACCGCGGCGCGGCGTCCCCATTCGAACGCCTTCTTGTTCGACTCCACCGCGGCCCCGTTCAGCTCGATGGCCTGCAGGATCGCCGCCTCGCCGATCGGAACGAGCCCTTTCTGCCAGGCGTAGCCCACCATGAACATGTTGGTCGCGATGGAATCGCCGAGGAGCCCGGTAGCCAGATTCGTCGCATCGACGAAGTCCGCCGCGCCCGGACCGCACGCCTCGCGAATCGCGTCCGCCATGTCGCCGGTCGGCACCTGCAGGTCGGGATCCTTGGTGAAGTCGCCCGTGGTCGCCACGTCGCCGTTGATGACCGCGCGCGTGAAACCGCTCTGCATCTTGGCGATGGCTTCGTCGGACGCCGCGACGATCATGTCGCAGCCGAGCACCACGCGCGCGTCGCCCGCGGCGATGCGCACCGCGTGGATTTCGTCGGGCCGGGCTGCGATCCGGATGTGCGAATAGACCGAGCCGCCCTTCTGCGCGAGGCCCGCCATGTCGAGCACCGCGGCGCCCTTGCCCTCGATGTGCGCGGCCATTCCGAGGATCGCGCCGATGGTCACAACGCCCGTGCCGCCCACGCCCGTGACGAGGATGCCGTAAGGGCGGTCGAGCGCCGGGAGCGAAGGCTGCGGCAGCGCGCCGGGCACTTCCTGCACCACGGATTTCTTCTTGCGCAGCTGCCCGCCCTCCACCGTCACGAAGCTCGGGCAGAAGCCCTTCACGCACGAGTAGTCCTTGTTGCACGTGCTCTGGTCGATGGCGCGCTTGCGCCCGAACTCCGTCTCGACCGGCACCACGGACAGGCAATTGGACTTCACGCCGCAGTCGCCGCAGCCCTCGCACACCAACTCGTTGATGATCACGCGCTTGGCCGGATCGGGGAACTTGCCGCGCTTGCGGCGCCGGCGCTTCTCGGCGGCGCACGTTTGGTCGTATATCAGAACCGTGGTGCCCGGGATCTCGCGCAGTTCGCGCTGCACCGCGTCGAGGTCGTCTCGATGGTGCACCGCGGTTCCGGGCGCGAGGTCGGTGACGTGCTCGTACTTCTCCGGCTCGTCGGTAACGACGACGACCTTCTTCACGCCCTCGGCGAGCACCTGGCGCGTGACCATCGGCACCGTGAGCTGGCCGTCGACCGGCTGGCCCCCGGTCATCGCGACCGCGTCGTTGAAGAGGATCTTGTACGTGATGTTGACGTTGGTTGAAGCCGCGGCGCGGATCGCGAGGAGCCCGCTATGGAAATAGGTGCCGTCGCCGAGGTTGGCGAACACGTGCTTGGTCTCGGTGAAGGGCGCGATGCCGATCCATGGCACTCCTTCCCCGCCCATCTGCGTGAAGGTCATGGTCTCCTCGGGACGGATCCAGATCGCCATGTAATGGCAGCCGATTCCGGCGAGCGCCTTGGAACCCTCCGGGACGCGCGTGGAGGTGTTGTGCGGGCAGCCCGAGCAGAAATACGGAATGCGCGCCACTTTGGCGCGCGGACGCGCCAGCGCGGCCTCCTTCGCCACCAGGAACTTGAGGCGCGCCTGGATCGTGTCCGACGTATAGAATTTGCCGATGCGCTGCGCGATCACGCGCGCGATCATCGCCGGCGTGAGCTCCCCCGCAGCGGGCAGCAGCCACTCGCTGCGGTGCACCTCCCATTCGCCGTGCTCGTCGTATTTCCCGATCACGCGAGGGCGCTGCGCATCCGGCCAGTTGTAGAGCTGCTCCTTCAATTGATATTCGATCAACTGGCGCTTCTCCTCGACGACGAGGATCTCCGCCAACCCCTTCGCGAACTCGCGTACGCCCGTGGGCTCGAGCGGCCACGACATGCCGACCTTGCAGAGGCGAATGCCGATCTTCGCCGCATGGGCCTCGTCGATGCCCAGATCCTCGAGTGCCTGCAGCACGTCGAGATAGCTCTTGCCCGCCGCGATGATGCCCAGGCGCGGGTTGGGCGAATCGACGGTGACCCGGTTCAGCTTGTTGACCCGCGCGTACGCGAGCGCCGCGTAGATCTTGTCGTGCTGCAGGCGAAGCTCCTGCTCCATGGGGCCGTCGGGCCAGCGCAGGTTGACGCCGCCCGGCGGCAGCACGAAATCCTCCGGCAGCAGGATCTTCGGGCTGTCCTCGCTCACGTCGATCGACGCGGACGAATCCACCGTCTCCGAGATCACCTTGAAGGCCACGTAGCAGCCCGAATAGCGCGACATGGCGAACCCGTGAAGGCCCATGTCGATGATCTCCTGGACGCCGGTGGGATAGAGCACCGGGATCATCGCTGCATCGAAGGCGTGCTCGCTCTGGTGGGGCAGCGTCGAGGACTTGCACGCGTGGTCGTCGCCCGCGAGGAGGAGCACGCCGCCGTGTT
>JBDTXQ010000075.1:0-9333 GCA_040006115.1 Usitatibacter sp. | reverse complement strand
CGAGGCGTTCCAGGCGCGGCGCATGCAGGCGCGCTACCGCAACGAGAAGGGCAAGATCGAGCCCGTACACACGGTCAACGGCTCGGGGCTGGCGGTCGGCCGCACGCTGGTGGCCGTGCTCGAGAACTGCCAGAACGCCGACGGATCGGTGTCGGTGCCGAAGGCGCTAGTGCCGTTCATGGGAGGGGTCACGGGGATCGGTCTCCGGCCTGCGCCGAGTTGACGCGCTTCATCGTCGTGCGCCACGGCGAGACGCGGTTGAACGTCGCGACCCGCATCCAGGGACACGGCGACAGCCCGCTCACGCAATTGGGCATCGCGCAGGCCGAAGCGATCGCGGAGCGCATGGCGGGCGAGAAGTTCGACGTCCTCGTGTCGAGCGACCTCGGCCGCGCCGTCGACACAGCGCGGCGCATCGCCAGCCGTTGCGCCGTCCCGCTCGCCACCGACGCACGGCTGCGCGAGCGCTGCTTCGGCGTGGGCGAGGGCCTCACTTACGACGAGATCGACACGCGCTACCCGGACGCATTTTCGCGCACGAGCGCGAGCGATCCCGATTACGTCATTCCCGGGGGCGAGAGCCGCCGCGCTTTCCACGAGCGCGTCACCGCCGCCTTTGCCGATCTCGCGCGCACGCATGAGGGGCGGCGCGTCGCCGTGGTGAGCCACGGCGGGGTCCTTTCGTCGGTCTATCGCCTCATCCACGCGATCCCGATCGCGGCCGCGCACCGGATCAAGATCACCAACGCTTCGTTCAACGCTTTTGCATCGCACGGCGGCGCGTGGACGCTGGAGGCGTGGGACGACGTCGCTCACTTGCCGGGGGCCAACCCCCTCGTGGATGACTGAGGCTCGTTCTCCGGTGGCAGCATCGCCGTATCGCGTGGCTCCATGCGCGTGAGGATGTCGTAGTAGTTGCGGATGTTGTCCACCAGCTGCATCGCCTCGCCGCCGCGCGCGTAGCCGTGCTTCAGCGCCGCGAACGTATCGGGATCGGCGAGCTTCGGGATCACCTGGCGCACGTCCTGCCACTTGTCGGGATTGAGCTTGGCCTGCTGCGCGAGGATGCGCGCGTCCTCCATGTGGCCGATCCCGATGTTGTACGCGGCGAGCGCGAGCCAGGTGCGGTCGGGCTCGTCGATGCGCGGCGGGAGCGCCTCCTTCAGCAACGCGAAGTAGCGCGCCCCGCCGAGAATGCTGTCGCGCGCGTCAAGCCGATCCTTCACCTGCAGCCGCGCCGCGGTCTCCTCGGTGAGCATCATGAGGCCGCGCACCCCGGTGGGCGACGTGGCCTTCGCGTCCCAGTGCGATTCCTGGTAGCCGATCGCGGCGATGAGCCGCCAGTCGATCCCGCTCGCGCGCTCCGCCTCCTCGAAATGGGGGCGCAGCGCCGGAAGGGCGGCGGCGATCTGCTCGAGGACGGCGCCCGCGTCGACCGCGCTGAAGCGGGTCGCGTGCCCGTAGTAGCGGTCGACCAGGCGCTTCAGCGTGCCGTCCTTCCTGATGCGCTCGAAGAACGGCACCGCGGCCTCCACGATGCGCTTCTTGTCGACGGTCGAGATGAGCCACGCGTAGTCGATCGGCTTGCCGACGCCGAAGGCTACCTCGAGCTGCGGGAAGAAGCGCCGCGCGAGGGTGTAGCGCGTCGATTCCACCAGCGCGCAATCGAGCTTGCCCCTGGCGACCTGCTCGAGTAGGTCCGCCGTGGAGGTTCCGGGGGCGAGCCGCTCGATCGGCACCGTGAGGCGCGGCGGGTCGGTGAGGAGGTAGTCCGCGACGGATTCTTCGATCACCCCGATGCGCTTGCCCGCAAGGTCCTCGAGCGCCTTCGCCTTCGGCTCTCCGGCGCGGCACACGATCTGGTGCTGCGTGCTGAGGTAGGACGGTCCCCAGGCGAGCCCGCCGGGGAAGTCGAAGTGGCGCGCGAGCGCGGCCGCGGCGAGGTGCGCCTGCCCTCGGCGCAGCACGCGGTCGATGCGCGCCGGGTTGTCGATCACGACGAACGCAGGCTTCGCCTTCAGCTCCTTCGCGAACATCACGGCGAGGTCGTATTCGAGCCCGGAGGCGAGCCCCTGCGCGTCCTCGAAATAGGTCGAGGGGCCGTTCACGGTGAGCACCACCAGCTCGCCCGATTCGGCGATGGGCGCGATGGGCTTTGGGGCCTCTTCGCAACCGGCGGCGAGACAAGCGATGAACGCGATGATTCGCCGCCCGATCATTGGCCGACAGTATAATGGAGGCCGTCTACTGGTCCGCTCATGCCCAAAGTCTTCGCATTCGTCCTCGCCGCCGGACAGGGCACTCGCATAGGCGATGCGCTTCCGAAGCAATACCTTCCCCTCGCCGGCAAGCCGATGATGTTCCATTCGGTCGAGGCGATCGCCGCGGTCTCGCGCGTGGAGCGGCTGTTCGTGGTGCTCTCGCCGCTCGACCGCCACTGGGGCGAGCACGACTGGAGCGCGCTCCCGGAAAAGATCGAGGCCACCTTCTGCGGCGGCGCCCATCGCGCGGAGAGCGTGCTGAACACGCTGAAGTTCCTCGAGGGGCGCATCGCGAAGGACGACTGGGTGCTGGTCCACGACGCCGCGCGCCCCTGCATCCTCACGGAGCTGGTCGAGCAATTCCTCGACGAGGTAGGCGACGACCCGGTGGGGGGCCTCCTCGCCATTCCGCTCGCCGATACGCTGAAGCGCGCCGACGAGCTGCAGCGCGTCTCGGCCACTGTTCCGCGCACGGGCCTGTGGCGAGCGCAGACCCCGCAGATGTTCCGCTACGACACGCTGCGCCGTGGGCTCGAGAAGAAGCCCATGGCCACCGACGAGGCCGAAGCGGTCGAGTCAACTGGCTACAATTCGCCGCGCCTGGTGCAGGGTGAGAGCACCAATATCAAGGTCACCTTCGCCGAAGACCTGCAGGTCGCCGAGATGATCCTCGCGCGCAAGGGCAAGATCGAGCTCTGACGATGCGAATCGGACAGGGATTCGATGTGCACCCGCTGGCGGCCGGGAGGAAGCTCGTGGTGGGCGGGGTCGAGATCGCCCACGACAAGGGCCTCCTCGGCCACAGCGACGCGGACGTGCTGCTACACGCGATCTGCGACGCGCTGCTGGGCGCCGCGGCGCTCGGCGACATCGGCCGGCATTTCCCCGACAGCGACGCGAAGTACCAGGGCATCGACAGCCGCGCGCTGCTGCGCCACGTCGCGGCGCTCCTGAGGGAGCGCGGGCTGCGCGTTGTGAACGTCGACGCGACCATCGTCGCCGAAGCTCCGCGCATGGCGCCCCACATTCCCGCGATGGTCGCGAACATCGCCGCCGATCTCGCCTGCGCGAAGAGCTGCGTCAACGTGAAGGCGACCACAACCGAGAAGCTCGGGTTCGCCGGCCGGGGCGAAGGGATCGCCGCCCAGGCGATCTGCCTGGTCGAATAAGGGGTGTCAGGTACGACTTGAAAAGTCGTGTCAGGTACGACTTATCGGCTCAGCGGCGGAATTGCGCGAGGACCGACGAAGTCCAGGTCAGCCGCTCGATGAGCGTCCTCAGGAACTCGCGGTTGAAGCGCAGCTGGCAGCCCTCGGAGAGGCTCTCGAGGTGCGTCGCCTGGATCTTCAGCAGCTGCACTTCCGACACAGAAATGATCGAAGCGGAGCGCCGCGCGCGATCGCCCGAGAGATAGGCCATCTCGCCGAAGCAGTCGCCTTCCTTGAGGACGTTCAGGAGCTTGCCGTCCTTGACCACTTTCACTTGCCCCCCGACGATGATGAAGAAGGCCTGGCCGATCTCGCCCTCGAGGAGCAGGTTCTCGTCGCGCGAATGGGTCTCCCACACCGCACCGCGCAGCACTTCCCAGAGCTCGGCGTCGCGGAACTCGCGAAAGAAGGGCAGCGAGCGGAGCTTGTTGAATTTCTCGGTGGACGAGATCTCGTGCGAGTAGCGCTCGAGCTGCGGGAACGTGTTGGCGAGCTCGCTCGCCATCTCGAACCACGAGCCGTAGCGGACCTTGGGATCCTTGTGCATCGCCTTCCTGACGATGTCCACCAGCGCCTCGGGCAGGTCGGGGCGCAGCTGTTCGATCGGCACCGGATCCTCGTTCAGGATCTTGTTGATCATCGTGATCGCGTTCTCGGCGCGGAAGGGGAGCTTGCCGGTGAGCAGCTCGTACATGACCACGCCCAGCGAGTAGATGTCCGACTGCACGCTCGGGCCTTCCTCGTTGATCTGCTCCGGCGACATGTAGGCGGGCGAGCCGAGGAAGCCGTCGATCTGGGTGTGCTCTGCGTGCGAGATCTTCGCGGTGCCGAAGTCGCTGATCTTGATGTCGTCGCGGTCCGAAAGAAGGATGTTCGCGGGCTTGATGTCGCGGTGGATCACGCCGTTCTGGAACGCGTAATCGAGCGCGCGGCACATCTTGAAGATCACCAGCACCGCCTGGCGCACCGGCAGCAGGTTGGTCTCGGTGCAGAATTTCTTCAGCGACCCGCCCGGGACGTACTCCATCACGATATAGCGCAGGTCGCCCTCGACGACTGCGTCGAAGACGCCGACGATGTTCGGGTGGTTCAGCTTCCCTGCGAGCGATGCCTCGTTGAGGAATAGCCTCTCGAAGCGCTTCGCTTCCTCTTCGCCCATCTCGATGTCGGTCTTGGCGACCTTGATCGCGACTTTCCGGTCGTTGAAGGGATCCTCGCCGAGGTAAACGTCGGCGGACGCGCCCTGTCCCAGATCCGAGAGGATGCTGTACTTACCGATCTTCTGAGGGCGTTCGGCCACGTTTGCAGGGGTGTTTTTCGCTTGAAGTCGTTATTTTTTTGCGAGTTTAACCGATATGGCCTAGCCGTGGTCGCGCGCGAGGCGCCGCGCGAGCGCGAGGAAGCCCGCCCGCGAGATGTCGCTCACCTCGACGGGCGCCGCAGACTGCGCGTCGACGTAATTGCGCGAGAGCGAGCGCCGGTAGGCGGGGTCGTAATGGCTCTCGAGGAGCTCGCGCACCAGCGCATCCCATTCGCCGCGTCCCAGGTGCGACTTCCACGTGCCGATTCGCTCCGCGCCGTGCAGCGGCGCGAGGCAGTCGAGCTTGGCGGCGAGGGCATCAGGGGTCGCCACGAAGTGTGCGTAATCTTCGAGGAGGAGGGCCACGCGCGTCCCAGTATCCGCCTCGAGGCGCAGGCATTTCGATTCGCGCATGCGCGCGATGAGTGCATCGGGCACGCGCAGGTTGCCGACCTTCTTGCTCTCGCTCTCGACGAACACCGGCCGCGCGGGGTCGAACCCCGAGAGCGCCGTCCAAAGCGACGTCTCGAACGACTTCTGCGTGGGCTGCGGGGCGTCGGGGAGCTCTCCCAGCACCGAGCCCCGATGGGCCGCGAGCACCTCGAGGTCGAGCACCTGCGCGCCGGCTTCGGCGAGCGCCCCGAGGAGGCGGCTCTTGCCCGAGCCCGTGGCGCCGCAGATCACCTGGAAGCGGAAATGCGGCGGGCTTTCCTCGAGATCCACCACCACCTGGCGGCGGAAAGCCTTGTAGCCGCCTTCGAGGCGCACCGCGTTCCATCCCACCTGGCGAAGGACGTGCACGAGCGAGCCGGACCGGCCGCCCCCGCGCCAGCAATAGACGAGCGGGCGCCATTGCCGCGGGCGATCGGCGAAGAGGTGCTGGATGGCGTGCGCGATATTGCGCGAGGCGAGGGGAGCGCCGATCCGCTTCGCCTCGAACGCTGATTGCTGCTTGTACACGGTGCCCACGATCGCGCGCTCGCGGTCGTCGAGCACGGGAACGTTGATCGCGCCGGGGAGGCGGTCCTCGGCGAATTCGCCCGGGCTGCGCGCGTCGATCACGGCGTCGAACTCGCGCAGCTCGCCCAAGGCGAGCGGCGTGGCGACGCTCGAGTCCGGTCGCTCGCGGTGGAACGGCAATTCCGTCACCGGCGCTTCTTCAGCAGGGGCGCGACCACGGGCCACACGTTGTCGGCGATGCGTGGCTGCGCCTCGGCGGTGGGATGCAACTGGTCGCGCTGGAACAGCTCGGGCTTGTCGGCGATCCCCTCGAGGAGGAACGGCACCAGCGCCACCCGGTGCTTCGCTGCGAGCCGGGCGTACATGTCGCGGAACTCGGCTGCGTAATCGATGCCATAATTCGGGGGAATCATGAGGCCGACGAGCACCGGTTCGGCGTGCGCTTCGCGCGCGAGCCGAATCATCCTTTCGAGGTTCGAACGCATCCCCGCCACCGGAAGGCCGCGCAGCGCGTCGTTCGCGCCCAGCGCGATCACGACCACCGAGGGCTTGTGGCGCTTCAGGTCCTCGGGAAGGCGATTCACCCCGCCGGAGGTCGTCTCCCCGGAAATGCTCGCGTTGACGATGCGCCAGGGCAACCTGGCGGTGGCGATGCGCTCCTCCACGAGGTGCACCCATCCTTGCTCGGGTGACAGGTTGTAGGCGGCCGAAAGGCTGTCGCCGAACACCATCAGGGTGCGCGCGGCCAAGGCGGGCCCCGCGGCAAAGGCGAGCGCGGACGCCAGCAGCGCGCCGCGCAGCAAACCACGAAGGCCTCGAAGGGAAAGGGTCATTGGCTTGAGCATTGTGAAGGCGGAGGGGCTCACCAAACAAGTCGCGACCCCGGACCACGTCCTCACCATCGTGAAGCACGCGACCTTCGAGGTGCGCGACGGCGAGGCGGTGGCGATCGTGGGTGCGTCGGGCTCGGGCAAGTCCACCCTGCTGGGATTGCTCGCCGGCCTCGACGTTCCAAGCGAGGGGCGCGTCTGGATCGCGGGCGAGGAGCTCTTCGTGCTGAACGAGGACGGGCGCGCGCGCCTGCGCGGGCAGATGGTGGGCTTCGTGTTCCAGTCGTTCCAGCTGCTGCCGGCGTTGACCGCCCTGGAGAACGTGATGCTGCCGCTCGAGCTCGCGCGAGGCGCCGATGCCGCGTCCCGCGCGCGCGCCGTGCTCGAGCGCGTGGGCCTCGGCGAGCGCCTCGGCCACTACCCGCGCCAACTCTCCGGGGGGGAGCAGCAGCGCGTCGCCGTGGCGCGCGCCTTCGTGACCGAGCCCAGGCTCCTCTTCGCCGACGAGCCCACCGGCAACCTCGATTCCGAGACCGGCGAGCACATCATCGAGCTCCTCTTCGAGATGAACCGCGAGCGCGGGACGACGCTGGTGCTGGTCACCCACGATGCCGAGCTCGCCAAGCGCTGCGACAGGCGCCTGCACATCGCCGCCGGCGAGATCAGCCACGAAGACTGAATGAAGCGAATTCCCCTCGCGATGCGCATGTTGCGGAGGAATTGGCACGCCGGGGAGCTGCGCGTGCTGCTGCTGGCGTTGTGCATCGCCGTGGCGAGCGTCACGACCGTGGGATTCTTCGCCGACCGCGTGCAGGCGGCGCTCGACCGCCAGGCGAACGAGCTCCTCGGCGGCGACCTCGTGGTGACCGCGGACAAGCCCATTCCGGCGTTGTTCGGGGAGGCGGCGGCGCGTCGAGCGCTGGCGACAGCGCATACACGCACCTTCCCGAGCATGGTGGTCGCGCCGGGCGGCGTGAACCTCGCGGAGATCAAGGCCGTGTCGGACGGCTTCCCGCTGAGGGGAAAGATCCGCATCGCCGACGCCCTCCTCGCGCCGGAGCGCGAGGTCGCGGGCGGCCCCAAGCCGGGCACCGTGTGGATCGGCTCTGCGCTGGCGGTGCGCCTCGGCGTGAAGGTCGGCGAAACGCTGCAGGTGGGCCGCGCCAGGCTCGCGGTGGCGGCGATCATCACGCGCGAGCCCGATAGCGTCCTCGATTATTTCGGCATCGCGCCGCGCGTGCTGATGCACGACTCGGACGTCGAGGCGACCGGCCTCATCCAGGTCGGAAGCCGCGTCGCCTACCGCCTCCTGCTGGGCGGCGAGATCGCGGCGGTGCAGGCGTATCGCGCCGAGATGGCACCGCAGGTCGGGCGCGGGCAGCGCATGGAGGGCGTGCGCGATGCGAGGAGCGAAGTGCGCACCGCACTCGAGCGCTCGCAGCGCTTCCTCGGCCTCGCCTCGCTCCTTTCGGTGATTCTCGCGTCGGTCGCCGTGGCGCTCGCCGCGCGGCGCTTCTCGCAGCGACAGATCGACGCGGCCGCGCTGATGCGCTGCCTCGGCGCGACCCAGGCCGACCTCTTCGCGATCCACGGCTGGCAGTTCGCCGCGCTCGGGCTGGCCGCATGCGCGCTGGGCAGCGCCGCGGGATATGCCGCGCAGGGCGTGCTCGCCTACTGGCTCACCTCGTTCTTCACGGTGGCGCTGCCGTTGCCGGCGCCGATGCCGGCGCTGCGCGGCGCGGTGATCGGCTTCGTGCTGCTGCTCGGCTTCACGCTGCCGCCGCTGCTCAGGCTGCGCAATGTCTCGACGCTTCGGGTCCTGCGGCGCGACATCGCCGCGGCCGAGCCCTTGAGCCTCGCCGCCTTCGCGCTCGGCCTCGCCGCGCTTTCTGCGCTCATCGTATGGCAGGCGGGCGACGTGAAGATGGGATCCATCGCGGTGGGCGGGTTCGCCGCGGCGCTCGCGGTGTCGGCGATCGCGGGCTACGCGATGATTCGGCTCGTCGCGCGGCTGCGCGGCGCGGCCTCGGGGCCATGGCGCTACGGTCTCGCCAACCTGCGCCGGCGCACCGGTGCGAGCCTGGTGCAGATCATGGCGCTCGGCCTCGGGCTCATGGCCATGCTCATGCTCACGCTGGTGCGCACCGAGCTCATCACCAAGTGGCAGCAGTCGATGCCGCCGGACATGCCCAACCGCTTCGCGATCAACATCCAGTCGGACCAGCTCGCCGAGGTGAAGCGGCATTTCGCGGGCCTGAAGCTCGCGACCCCCGACCTCTATCCCATGGTGCGCGGGCGGCTCGTCTCGATCGACGGTAGGAGCGTGGCTGCGGGCGATTTCAAGGACGAGCGGGCCAAGCGCCTTGTCGAGCGCGAGTTCAACCTGTCGTGGGGCGCCGCCAACCGGCCCGACAACAAGATCGTCGCGGGCGCTTTCTGGTCCGTGGACTCGAAGGAGCCGCAGTTCTCGGTGGAGGAGGGGCTCGCCAAGACACTCGGCATCAAGGTGGGCGACACGCTCACCTTCGACGTGGCCGGCTCACGCTTCACCGCGGCGGCGACCAGCTTGCGCAAGGTGGACTGGGATTCCTTCAAGCCGAATTTCTACGTGATCGCGAACCCGAGCCTGCTGGAGAGCTACCCGGCGAGCTGGATCACGAGCTTCCATCTGCCGGCAGGGCAGGAGGAAGTGGTAGGCGGGCTGGTGCGCCGCTTCCCCAACGTGAGCGTGATCGACCTCTCGGCGCTGATGGCGCAGTTCCAGCGCATCACCG
>JBDTXQ010000074.1:0-9396 GCA_040006115.1 Usitatibacter sp. | reverse complement strand
GAGAACCAGCCAGTACGCCTCCATGTTGCCGAAGCGCAGGAACTCGTTGAAGAGGATGAGCGAGCAGCCTACGACCTTGACCATGTTCGTGATGAACATGACGCGCCCCTTGGGCATCGAGTCGGCGAAGGCGCCGACCAGGAACGCGAGCACCACGTACGAGATGGTGAAGAAGAACTTGAGCAGCGGCGTGAGCCACGGAGGGCCGTCCAGCTGCACCAACATGGCGATCGCGGCAATGAGCAGCGCGTTGTCGGCGAGCGACGAGAAGAACTGCGCCGCCATGATGGTGTAGAAGCCTCCCTTCATGGGCGATGCGCCTTCCACCAGTCGCCGAACGCGGCGGCCGGAAGCGGCGCGGCGACGAGGTGTCCCTGCGCCACGTCGCAGCCGAGCTCGCGCAGCGCTTCGCGCGTCTCGGCGCGCTCCACCCCTTCGGCCACCACGCGGAACCCGAAGTGGTGGCCGAGGTCGATCGCCGCGTGCACCAGGGCGCGGTCGCGCCGGTCGGTGGTGAGGCCGTCGACGAACGGCCGGTCGATCTTGATCTCGTCGATGGGAAAGCGCTTCAGATGCGCGAGCGACGAGAAGCCGGAGCCGAAGTCGTCGATGGATAGCTGCACGCCGATCGCCTTCAGGCGCGTGAGGATCGCCACCGAGCGCTCGGCGTCCGAGATCATCGAGCTCTCGGCGATCTCGAGGGTGACCGTCGCCGGGTCGATGCCCCACATCTTGATGCCCTGGTCCACCACCGCGGGCAGCTCCCGGTCGGTGAGCGTGGCGACCGACAGGTTGATGGCGAGGCGCGGCCGGATCCCCGCCGTCTGCCATGCGGCGTGCTGGCGCAGCGCCGCGTTCAGGATCCAGAAGGTGAGCGTGCCGATGAGGCCGGTGCGCTCGGCGATGCCGATCATCGTCTTTGGCGCGATGCTTCCCGCCTCGCCGTGCGTCCAGCGCAGCAGCGCCTCGGCGCCGACCGCGCGTCCGTTCGCGAGATCCACCTGGGGCTGGTAGTGGATCTCGAGCTCGTTGGCGCGCACCGCCCGCTCCAGATCGAGGTCATGGCCGCGGTACACCTCGCTCTCGATCGATTCGTCGCCCTGGAAGACGTGGTAGCCCTCTTCGCGCGTCGCGGCGATGTGGCACGAGACGTCGGCGGCCATGAGCAGCTCCGCGGGATCGAAGCCGTGCTCCGGCAGGGTCGCGATGCCCACGCGCGGGCGCAGGACCGCCGAGCCTCCCTCGTGCGCGATCGGGCGGTCGAGAGCGCGCAGGATCTTCACCGCGGCGAGCACCGCCTGGCTGGGGTGGGCGAGGCGGGGCAGGATGAGCGCGACCTGCTCGTCGCTGATGGCGGCCATGCGGTCTTCCTCGCGCAGCACCTTCGCCAGGCGCTCGAGAACAAGTCCCATGGTGATCGCCGGCGCGGGGCCGCGCATGAGCGCCTGAAGGCGGTCGATGCGGCGCAGCTCGACCATGAGCACCGCGAGGCGCCCGTCGGTCGCCCGCGCGATCGCCGTCTCGCGGTCGAGGAGCTTCAGCAGCTCGTCGCGCGTGAAGGTGGGCGGCGGCTGCGAGGCGGGCTGCGCCACGGGAGGAAGGGGCGGGGTCGCGCTCAAGGATCAGCCCAGGTAGAAATCCTTGAGGTCCAGGTCGTAGGCGCCCGCCGGCAGGCCGCGCTTGATGTAGACCGGCTCGTCGCCGCCGCTCTTCGTGTCGTAGAGAAGGTCGAGCATGGCTGGGTGCGCCGAGCGCGTCTTGTCCGGTCCGGTCACGACCAGCACGCGCGGCTTCAGGCGCCGCACGCGATTGTGCGCGACCACGATGGCGACCTCGCCGCTCGACAGCTCGATCAGCGAGCCCACCGGAAAGACGCCGATCGACGAGACGAACTGCTGCACCAGCGGCTCGTGGAAGAAGTCGCCAGCCCAGCCGGAGAGGCTCCTCAGCGCCTCGTACGACGAAGCGGCGGCCGCATATGGGCGGTGGTTGGTGAGCGCGGCGAAGGTGTCGACGATGCCCGCCATGCGACCGTAGATGCCGATCTCGTCGCCGACGTAGCCGTGCGGATAGCCGCTGCCGTTCATGCGCTCGTGGTGCTGCTCGATGCCCTCGAGCACCTCGGGATCCGCGTTGGGCGTCGCCGAGAGGATCGCGATGCCGTGATCGACGTGGCGCTTGGCCTCGTCGTATTCCTCGGCGGTGAGGCGACCCTGCTTTTCCAGCAGGTATCGCGGCAGCTTGATCTTGCCGATGTCGAGGAGGAGGCCGATCTGCGCGAGCTGCGAGAGCTGCGCTTTCGGGAATCCGATGTGCCGCCCGAATGAGGCGAGGTACACGGAGACCTGGAGCCCGTGGCCGTAGGTCGAGATGTCCGCCTCCCGAAGGCGCGCGATCCACATCGCCGCGTCCGGGTTGCGCACGATGCTCTCCACCATGCCCTCGACGATCTCCTCGATGCGCTCGATCTCGAAGCTCTGCCCGAGCCGGATGTCCTTCACCAGCTTCTCGAGCAGGTCCGATGCGAGCGCGACGGCGGCCTGCGCGCGGGGGACCTCGTCTTCCACGCTCGCCTGGTTCACGTACGTCTGCACCTCGAGGCCGGCGGGAAGCAACTCGACGCGCGCCGCGAATTCCTGCGGCGTCTCGCGCGGCGCGGCGGCCGTCGGCGCCGACGCGTCCTCGCCGCCGCCGGCAGCGGGGCGCCTGAACCTCGCGAGCATCCGCGCGACCAGGCCGGGGCGCGACGAGTGGGGCGCCATGCCCGACGAGGCGCCTGCATCGAACGCGGCGGTGGCCTGCGCGCGCCGCGCTTCCGCCGCTTCGGCGCTCTCGCCTTTCCTCGGCAGGCGTTTCGCCGCCTTCGCGGCCGGGGCGCGATCCTCGGCCGGCGAAAGCGCCGTCGCCTTCCCGCGATCCGAATTCGCGATCGTGCGCGGCGGCCTGGGTGAGGGGCGCGGCATCGTATTGGTCGCAGGGCTCAAGCCCGAGACGGCTTCGAACTCCGGGCCGGTGGAGCGCGCGCGATCGACCATCACGTATTCGCAGTGGGTGCGCAGCGCGAGGATCTGCTCCTCGTTCTCGATCAGGAAACCTTCCAGCAGGAAGGGCGTGTCGAGCCACGGCCTGTCGAGGTCGGCAACGAACATGCCGACCTTGAGGTCGCTGGTGAAGATCTTGGACGCCATCTCCCCCGCATTCTAAAGGGGAATGGCGAGCAGAAACCGTGCCTTACGCGAGAAACCCGAGGTCCTGCGTGGAAAAGCGCGCAAGGTTGGGGAACACGGCCTGCAACGACGCCCCGCTCACGCCGAACCAGCGTGCGAGCGTCGCGCCGTATTGCTCCACCGACGTGGTGGGGATCCAGCGTCCCGACGTGTCCGCGTCGTCCGGGCCCGCGCGGGCGAGCGTGGGATAGGTCCCGTACATCTTGCCGCCGCGCACAGCGCCGCCGAGGATGAAGTGGTGGTTGCCCCATGCATGGTCGGTGCCGGCGCCCGAGGCCGGCTGGAAAGTGCGCCCGAAATCCGAGAGCGTGAAGGTGGTGACGTTGCCCGATACGCCGAGCAGCACCGTCGCGTCGTAGAACGAGCGCAACGCGGGGGTGAGCTGGCCGAGGAGATTGGTGAGCGTGGCGAGCTCGTTGGAATGCGTATCGAAGCCGCCGAGCGAGACGAAGAACACCTGGCGCTTGGCGCCCGTCTGTGCCCGGGCCTCGATCAGCTTCGCGACCTGCAGCAGCTGCTGCGAGATCGAGCTCGTCTGTCCCGCGAAGAGCCCCTGCACGCTGGAATTCGGTGCGGTGAGAATCGGGTTCACCACGCTCGAGAGCGAGATCGCCTGGGTGGTGATCTCGGCCGCGGCGTTCACGTAGGCGTGGTCGCGATCCGCCGCGAGGATCGCCTGCATCGCGGCGAGCCGTGCGTTGGCCGCGGCCCCGCCGTTGAATCCCGCCAGCGCGAGGCCGCCCGTCGCTGGGAGCGCGAGCGGGGTGGTGGAGCTGCCCGTGAGGAAGAGCGTCATCCCCGCGATCGACGTGATCACCGGAAAGCCCGCGCTCTGCGAAGACATCGCATCGGCGATGCGCCCGCCCCAGCCGCTCGCGCTCGCTCCCGTCGAGACCGCCGACTGCCACTGGTTCTGCTGGTCGGAATGGGAGAAGAGGTTGGCCGGGCGTACCGCGAAGTAGTTGGCCTTGGTGGTGGGCTCGTTCAGCGGCCCCACGTTGGCGAGAATGGCGAGCTTGCCCGCGGCGAACAGCGGATGGATCTCGGAGAGCTCGGGATGAAGGCCGTACGGCCCGGTCGCGCTTGGCTGGATCGGCAGGAGCTCGGCCTGCGTGAGGTTCACGCCCGACGCGACGGTGCGCACCGACGAATACTGCGCGTAAGTGGCGCCGTCGATCGGCACGACCAGGTTGTTGCCGTCTACGCCGCCATAGAGGAACACGCAGACCAGCGCCTTGTAGTCGGATGCGGCCTGGCCCTGCGCGGCGCCAGCCAGGCCGAGGAGCGAGATCGGCGCGAGGCGCGAGGCGAAGCCGCCCGCGGCGAGCGCGCCGGCGCGCAGCAGGAAATCGCGGCGGTCTTTCATCGTTGCACCTGGTATTGGGGTGAGGTGAGGACGAGCCAGATGCCCGCGCGCGCGCGCCCCAGGGCATCGGTGGGCGAAACCGCGTTGACCGCGGAGATGACGGCGCTCCTCATCGCGGCGGACATGCGCCCGGCCATCAGATTGCGGTCGAGCCGGTCGGCGAGAGCAGCGGCGTCCAGCGCGAGCGCCTGGTATGCGCCGAAGTCGAGCTGCGTTCCGGTCGAGCCGAATACGGCCGCGTCCGGCCCGATCGTAGTGAAAACCAGCGCGTTCGCGATGTTGGCGCGGTTCACCGTGGTGGTCGCGGTCTGGATGCCGAACTCGGGGCCGAGAAGCTGCGTTCCCGGAACAACGTAGTCGAATGGGTAGTAGTTGAATACCGATGGCGGATAGAACACGAACTGCGCGAGCCCGCTCGACGCGTTTCGAAAGTACACACCGTCGGACTGCCCGTTCAGGGCGCGCGCAAAGGACGTGAGGAAGATCACCGGCTCGACGAGCTTGCCGTACGCGGAATCGATCTTGCGGGCGCCGCGCGCCTCGGGGTCGAGGAGGATCGCCCGCACGACGGCGCGCAGGTCGCCGCGCTGGCCCAGGCCGTTGTTGTTGAAGACCGTCGTCACGCGTCCCACGTAGCCGGGCGTGGGATCGCTCGTCACCAGCTTCTGGATGAGCTGCTTGCCGATGAACGGGCCGACGTTCGCGTGGTTGAAGATGTTCTGGTGCGCGAAGGCAAGGTCCTGCGCCATCGTCATGTTCGCCGCCGCCACCACGCCATTCATGAGCACCTTGGTGCCGAACTCGTGGTTCGCATCCACCGCCAGCATGGGCCCGAGGTAGTTGCGCGGATTGTTGTTGCGCGCGGCGGCGCCGGCCACCGTCGGATACGTCCAGCCGGTGAAGACACGCGAAAAGCCCTTGATCTCCGCGAGCTGGTAGGTGGGCAGCGGCTTGCCCGATGCGTCGAGCTGCTGCGTGCCGTCGGGATTGAGCAGGTAGGTGCCCACCGAGAAGAGCTGCAGGATCTCGCGCGCGTAGTTCTCGTTGGGATCGGTGCCGGCCGCGGCATTGGTCTTGTTGTTGTTGACCATGTCGAGGTAGTCGCCCATCACCGGCGAGAGCGAGACCGCCATGAGGAGGTCGTAGAAGCTGCCGAACGCGCGGTCGAGGAAGGCCTGCTGGTAGTCGCGCATCGCGTAGGCGCGCGAGTTGTCCAATCCCGACGCCACCATGATCTGCGAGAGCGCGAAGGCCACGCGTTGGCGCAGCTGGTCGGGTTGCGAGATCGCCTTGCGGAAGAACTGCAGCTGAAGCTGGAAGAGGGAGTAGTTGTCGCGGGCGCAGTAGCTGTCGGGACGCACGGGCTGGGTGCGATCGTCGACGCAAGTGACCTGGCGGTTCGCCGGGACCCAGGGGAACGCGGAATATTGATTGGCGGGCAGGGCGAGCTGCTCGTCGATCCACGCGGCTGGCCCCAGGGCAAGCGCGTGATCGACGCCCGAGTCGGTGGGGCCAAAGCTCGCCTGGCGCAGGAGCCGGACCGCGTCGGCGCGAAGATCGGCGCTGGAGAGCTGCGCGCACAGGAAGACGCCATCGGCCGAACGGCCCTCGCGGCCGACCTTCGCGAAGACGGTGGCGTCGACGGTGAAGCGCTGGTTGAAGTCGTTGCGGTAGAGGTCGTCGAGTGTGGCGCGGTAGACGGCTGTGGTACCGGCGCCGCATTGGCCCGCGACGGCCCGCGCGGCGTAGAACACCACGCCCTGGTAGCGCAGGCCGCGGTTGGCCTTGAGCGCCTCGCATTCGACGGGATCGGCGGTATAGAAATGGGCGTGGCGGCCTGACCCTGGCGTGTGCACGAAACGGCATACGGGTGAGATTTCCGGCGCGTCGCCGGCGCTCGCGAAGACGCCGAACTCGCCCCCGGTGCGCGTCCAGCCGGCGGCCTCGACATCGCGCATCTCGTTGGCGTCGATGGTCACGAAGTAATGGCCGAGCGCCGCGTTGAAATACTCGACCGCCCGGGCGGTCGGCTCGAGGGCCTGTGCGGCTGCTCCCCAGCAGCCGAGCGCCGCGAGCGCGGCCTTTCCCCATCGACTCATGACGCGTTCTCCCCAGATGCGGCCACTATAATCCGTCGAGCCGCGCGTTCCGTCGTGAATAAGTAACGAAGTGCGAGGCCCGCCCGTTTACAGCTCAAGCGAGAATATTTTTCCGCCCATGACCGAGAACCCGATTCCCGAGGGCCTGCGCGCCGACGTCGCGCTCGCCAACCGCATCATCGAGCGCATGGGCCTGTCCCACGCGTTCGGGCATGCAAGCGCCCGCGTGCCCGGAACCAACACGTTCCTGCTGCCCACGCGTCGCAGCCCCGGGCTCGCCGAGGCCGACAGCCTCCTCGTGATCGACACAGAAGGGCGCATCGTCTGTGGGGAGGGCGAGCCCAACAGCGAGTTCTGGATCCACGCGCGGGTCTACGCGGCGCGTCCCGACGTGGGCGGGGTGGTGCATGCGCATCCGCCGGCATGTGTGTGCCTCACGCAGGTGGGAGAGCCCCACCGCGTCGTCTACAACCAAGCCGGCATATTCGCCGACGGCATTCCCGAGTACTCACGCGTCGGGCTCATCCGCACGCGCGAGCGGGGGGACCTGCTCGCACAAGTGCTGGGCGCGCGAAACGCCGCGATGATGCGCGGGCACGGCATCACCACGGCCTTCGAGTGCGTGCGCGCGGCGACGGTGGCGGCGTGCTACCTCGAGGAGAGCTGCGCACTGCAGTTGCGCATGCTCGCGGCGGCCGGCGGCGACGCGGCGAAGCTGCGCGTATTCACGCCCGCGGAGGCCGAGGGCCTGCGCGACCAGATCACCGGCAACGTCGCCAAGCGGGCGTGGGAGTATTTCGCCGCCGCGGCCGGCGGCCTTCCCCTGGGGAACGGGTACCGCAGCTGAGGAGATTACGGATGTAAGGCCTCGCCCGGGCATTCTATGGCGCAGTTCACTGATGCGCGGCCCACCCGTCGGTTACTTTCACTCCCTCGCGAGTCCAAACAAGAGCGAAGGGGACGTCCATGATCAGCCTTACCATCATCCTGTTGCTGCTGGCGATCTTCTGGCTCGGCCGAACCGCCTGGCGCCTCGTCGCGAAACTGCTTGCCGCGAGCGAAAATCCCCAACCCCGGGCCGGCGCCGATGGCGCCGCTCGTTCGATCGCCTGAACCCTGGAGACACTTGTGAAGAAACTGCTTGCCGCCGTCACCGCGTTATTGATCGCCACGTTCTCGCTGAATGCAGCCGCCGCGGATGATCGTGCCACCGAACCCGAAGCCGAAGCGATGGTGAAGAAAGCCATCGCCTACTACAAGAAGAACGGCCGCGAGAAGGCGATCGCTGAATTCTCGAAGACGCCCGGACCGTTCGTCGATCGCGACCTCTACGTGACCCTGTACACGATGCAGGCCGACGCGCTCGCCCACATCAATCCGAAGATGGTCGGCAAGAACATGATGGAGCTGCGCGACGCCGACGGGAAGTACCACATCAAGGAGCGCATGGAGGCCGCGCAAAAGGGCGATCACGGCTGGCAGGACTTCAAGTTCTTCAACCCAGTGTCGAAGAAGATCGAGCCCAAGCGGATGTATTGGGAAAAGTTCGACAACCTGGTCTTCGCCTGCGGCGCGTACAAGTCCGTATAAGCCTGTCTTGCCTGTCTTGCGGCAAACCGGGGCTCTTGCCCCGGTTTGCGCGTTGCACCCTTCCGGCGCGCAATTGCCGATAAATCCCTTGTCCGCTCAACGGTTTATTGGGTAGACTCCCTCGAGGGTCCCCGCGAGAGGGACATACTCGCTCAGCTACGAGCGAACGGAGAGAGCAGCGTTGAGACCGACCGACATTGGTGATCCGGCCTATTTCCACAAGGTCGTCGATTGCCAGTGGGCTTGCCCCGCCCACACACCCGTTCCCGAGTACATCCGCCTCATCGCCCAGGGGCGCTTCGGCGATGCGTACATGGTCAACTGGAAATCCAACGTGTTCCCGGGGATTCTCGGACGCACATGCGATCGCCCGTGCGAGCCGGCATGCCGGCGCGGGCGCGTCGAGGAGAACCAGGGTGAAAAGCCCGAGCCCGTCGCGATCTGCCGACTGAAGCGCGTGGCGGCCGATTACAAGGAAGACATCCGCGACCGCCTGCCGAAGAAGGCCGCCACGCTTAACGGCAAGCGCATCGCGTGCGTGGGCGCGGGCCCCGCCTCGCTCACCGTGGCGCGCGATCTCGCGCCGCTCGGCTATCACGTGACGGTCTTCGATTCCGACCGCCTCGCGGGCGGCATGATCCGCTCGCAGATCCCCAAGTTCAGGCTCCCGGAATCGGTGATCGACGAGGAGACGGGCTACATCCTCGACCTGGGCGTCGAGTTCCGGTCGGGGACCCGCATCGACTCGTTGAAGAAGCTGCTGGGCGAGGGCTACGACGCGGTCTTCATCGGCTCGGGCGCTCCGCGCGGGCGCGACCTCGAGATCCCCGGGCGCAGGGAAGCCGCGGCCCACGTCCACATCGGCATCGACTGGCTCTCGTCGGTCGCCTTCGGCCACGTGACGAAGATCGGCCGGCGCGTGATCGTCCTGGGCGGGGGCAACACCGCCATGGATTGTTGCCGCTCCTCGCGGCGCCTGGGCGGCGAGGACGTGAAGGTGATCGTGCGCTCGGGCTTCGACGAGATGAAGGCGAGCTCGTGGGAAAAGGAGGACGCGATGCACGAGGGCATCCCGATCCTCAACTACCTCGTGCCCAAGGCTTTCCTGCACGAC
>JBDTXQ010000073.1:0-9401 GCA_040006115.1 Usitatibacter sp. | reverse complement strand
CCGCGCATCGGCGTCGATTACGCCGGCCACTGGGCGCGACGTCTCCTGCGCTTCTATGTCCGCGGCAACGCGTTCGTCTCGAAAAAATGATTCGGTCTATTTGGGGCGGTGCCAGCCGTCCGCGGCGTGGAGGAAGCGCTCGGTGCCGCCCAGCTCGAAGACCTTCGAATGGTTGTTCCACTGCCAACACTCGATCGATACCCCTTCGGGGGTGAGATGCAGGGCGTTGAAGCTGTTGGACTCGCCGCGACCGCGCACCGAGGTCGCGGTGCCCGCCTGCACGATGAGGGCGGCGTGCCCGGGGATCTTGTACCGCTCGCTCGAGCTCGAGGTGTTGGTCTTGTGGAGGTGGCCCGACAGCATGATGTCGGCGCCGCAGCTCGCGAACACCTCCATGGCGCGCGCGGCGTGGTCGACCATCGCGGATTCGTCGTGATCCTCGGGCACGTCGAACGGGTGGTGGGTCACAATGATCTTCGCCACGCTCTCGTGGAGCCCGCAGATCCGCGCCTTCACGGCTGCGATCTGCGCGGAGTTCACGTTGCCGTCCTTGAAGGTGAGGGAGCGCGCAGTATTCACCCCCACCACGGCGATCTCGTCGTCGATATAGGCCGGCTCGAGGTCGGGCGTGATGATGCGCTTGTACTTGCGCAGCGGCGTGAGGAACCGCTGGAACACGTTGTACAGCGGCACGTCGTGGTTGCCGGGCACGACGAGCTGCGGCTTGGGCAGCGTGTCGAGAAAAGTCTTCGCTGCGCGGAACTCCGCGGCCTTCGCGCGCTGGGTGAGGTCACCCGAGACAACCACCAGGTGCGGCGCGATCGCTTCCACGCACCGGCGCAGCGGCTCGAGAAGCTCGGGGTCGACCTTGCCGAAATGCAGGTCCGAGAGGTGGACGATGGTGCGTATAGCGGCGGCCTCAGGCGGGCTCGCCCGGAGGCGCGGGCGCGGGCGCCACGACGCGCAGCGCGCCGGGCCGGATGGCGTACGCAAGCGGCGTCTTCATCACCGTCACCTCGCCGTCGGTCGCGACGGCGAGGGACTTGTGGCGCGTGGAGATGGTCACCTCCTGCGCGGTGAGGGCCTCGAAGTCGCCGGATTCGTGGAGCTTGCCGACGAGAGCGCGCGCGGCGAGGCCCAGCAGGCCACGCCTTCCGTGGCGACGGGTAAGGTACATGCTGAGCTTGCCGCCGTCCAGGCGCTCGCGGCTGCCGATGTCGAAGCCCTCGACCTTGTACTCGTTGTTGCCGATGAAGACGAGGGGCGTGCGCCGGTCCTGCTTCTCGCCGTCGAGCAGGAGCCGCACGTCGAGCATGGGATGGCGCCGCAGCACCTTCATCGTGGCGCTGAAGAGGGCGAGCCATTTGCTGCGTCCCTCGCGGCGGCGCAGGTTCTCCCGGATGATCACCAGGCCCGGGTAGAGGCCGAGGCTCGAGTTGTTGATGAAGAGCCGGCCATTGACCTCGCCCACGTCGATCGCGACCTGGTGGTTGGCTGCGATGATGAGCGCGGCCTTGTCGAGGTCGAGCGGGATGCCGAGGTCCTTGGCGAAATGGTTGAGGGTGCCGAGGGGGAGCACCCCGAGCGCGCTTGCGGTGCCGGCCACCGCGCAGGCCACCGCGTTCACGGTGCCGTCGCCCCCGCCCCCGACGATCACCGGATGGCCGTCTTTCACGGCGCGCTCGGCTAGCTTCACGATGTCGCTTCCCACGCGCGCCGGCATGATCTCGATGGTCACGCCCGCGGCCTCGAACGCTTTCGCGATGGCTTGCATCTCCGCGTCGTCATGGCCCTTGCCCGCCGTGGCGTTGACGATCACCGGCAGGGGACGCGCCGTCAAGCGACCGCCGTCGACGAGGGGCTGCGGCGCTTGGCGTAGGCGCGCACCCCCACCAGGCTCAGCACCAGCCACACCATGCTCATGCTCACCGCGGCGAGCACGTCGCTGATGTAGTGGGCGCCCAGGTAGACGCGGGAGAAGCCGACGAGTGCGACCATCAAAGCGCACGCGAGGACAACCAGCACATGCGCCGGAGCGCTCTTCGTGCGCCACACCATGTAGGCGGCGAGGAACCCGTAGAAAAGCGTGGCCCCGGCGGTATGCCCGCTCGGGAAGCTCTGCGATGAGAGCACGAGGATCGGATCGTCCCAGACCGGCCGGGCTCGATGGAACGCGAACTTCAGGCCGGTATTGAGGAGCATCCCACCCACCATGGCGACGGCGAGGGACATCACCCAGTAATGGTCGCCGTGCCGCCAGACCCAGATCCCGGCCAGCACGGAGAGCACGAACATGCCGACCGGGGAATGGACCTGGGTGATCGCGAACAGGATCGCGGTGAACGCGGGGTTGCCGTGGGTGTGGAGCCAGACCGACACCTGCAGCTCCTGCTTGAGGATCGGCGCCGTATCCCAGACACTCCAGGCGATCCCCGCGAACGACGCCGCGGCGAGCACGAGCAGCGCCATCAGGATCCAGAATCGCACGTCGCGCGGGCGTTTGATCTGCAGCGCCTCCACCGCGCCGGCCCCGATCACCGTAGCCACTTTTTCCTTCACCACCGGCTCTTTCGCCACCGCTTCCATATCCGTCCTTTCGGCGTTCACGGGGGGTTCGATCATTGACCGCGCAATGCGTTCGCGACGAGAATCGGGAATGACCCGCCCGATCCTGGCCCTCGCCGCATTCCTCCTGGCCTCCTGCGCCTCCCCGCCCATGATGACGTCGTCCTTGCGCTCGCAGATGGCGCCCACCGGCGTGCTGCGCGCCGCGGTCAATTTCGGCAACGTCTCGATCGCGCAGAAGGATCCGGCCGGCGGCGACCCGCGCGGCGTGGGCCCCGACATCGCGCGCGAGCTTGCGCGGCGCCTCGGGGTGCCGATCCGCTACGTGATCTACGACACTGCCGGGAAAGTGGCCGACGCGGCGCAGCACGACGCATGGGACGTGGCTTTTCTTGCGGTCGATCCCGAGCGTGCGCGCAGCATCGCCTTCTCGGCCCCGTATGTCGAGATCGGCGGTACCTACCTCGTGCGCAAGGATTCGGCGCTCACGCAGGTGGCGCAGTTCGATCGCAAGGGCCTGCGGATCGCGGTCGCCAAGGGCTCCGGGTACGACCTCTTCCTCTCCCGCGAGCTGAAGCAGGCCGAGCTCGTGCGCGTGGCGACTTCTCCCGCCGCGCTGGAGCTGTTCGCGGCGCAGAGGCTCGACGCCGTGGCCGGCATCCGCGAGCTCCTCACGCAGAATGCGCGACGCGATCCGGGCCTGCGCGTGATCCAGGACAACTTCATGACCATCGGACAGGCCGTGGGCGTGCCGCTGGGGCGTAGCGAGGCCGCGGCCTACCTGAGCCAGGCGGTCGAGGAGCTGAAGGCCTCGGGATTCGTCGCCGCCGCCCTGAAGCTGAGCGGCTCCGAGGACGCCACCGTCGCCTCGGCGGCGAAGTGATCCCGCCCGCCTTGACGGGCTAGCGCGGCAGGTTAGCCTCGATCAGCGCCCGCGAGATCGACTGCGGGGGCGGAAGCTCGGGAAGCGCATCAAGCGGCCCGAACCAGCGCGCCTCGCCGATCTCGTTCGCGTCGACCTTCACATCGCCGCCCGCATACTCCGCCGTGAATGCGACCATCAGCGAGCCCGGGAAGGGCCACGACTGGCTGCCGAAGTAGCGCAAGTCCTTCACGAAAAGCCCGACCTCCTCGCGCACCTCGCGATGCACCGCTTCCTCGACCGACTCGCCGGGCTCCAGGAATCCGGCGAGCGCGCTCATGCGTCCGCCCGCGGGCACAGCGGCGTTGCGCGCGAGCAGGATCGCAGGACCGCGCTTCACCAGCACCATCATCGCCGGCGCGATGCGCGGATACGCCACGTGGCCGCACGCGCACTTCATGGCGCGCTCCCCATCGATCCTCGCCATGGGCTTGCCGCACGCGCCGCAAAAGCGATGATTGCGCGCCCAGTCGGCGATCTGGAAGGCGCGGCCCGCGATGGCGAGCGTGTCCTCGTCCATGCGTCCGAAGAGCGAGCGCAGCCCCTTGAAGTGGAATCCCTCGGGCGCCTTCGCCTCGCGCGCCACCCAAACGGTAGCGCAGTACTCCTTGTCGTGGACGCCGACCGGGAACACGTTGTCCGCGGGCAGGGCGAGCGTCTTCACGACCGCCGGGTCGGGAAGGGAGAGGTCGGACTCGCGAACCAGCAGCTCGCCGCCGCGGAAGACGAAGGTGCGCGGGCGGTCGTGCGCCATCGGCGCGAGGAGGGATGTGAAGGTGGATGGAGTGACGATCAAACGCGGCCTCGTGTCGAGGTTGGTAGACTGGAACGGAATGTTCGCATAGTAGTCTCACGCTTGCCGTTTCCCTTCGAGAGGCCGCCATGAATCGTCCGCTTGCACTCGCCGTCCTTTCCGCTTTCGCGTTCTCCCCAGCCGCCTTCGCCGATTTCAAGGTCGGCATGAGCCTGATCGACACGAAGGGCGTGGGCGCCTCCGTCGGTAGCATCAAGGTCGCCGCCGATCCGAAAGGCGGTGTCGTGATTACTCCGGACCTGAAGGGACTGCCACCCGGTGACCACGGATTCCACATTCACGAGAAGGACAACTGCTCGGCGATGCAGAAGGACGGCAAGCTCGAGCCGGGAGAGGGCGCGGGCCCGCACTTCGACCCGAAGAAGACGCACAAGCACGCCGGACCGGCGGGCGGCGGCCACATGGGCGATCTGCCGGTGCTGAAGGTGGGCGCCGACGGCACCGCGACCGCGCCGGTGACGGTCGCGGGACTTAAGGTGAGGGACTTCGCCAACCGCTCGCTCATCATCCACGCGAATGGCGACAGCTATGCAGATGCGCCCAAGCCCAACGGCGGCGGTGGCGCGCGCATCGCGTGCGGCATGGTGCAAAGCGGGGCGGCGAAGTAGATGCCCGCGCGTCGCGTGGCGGTGATCGTCGGCAGCCTGCGCAAGGAAGCCTTCTCGCGGCGCGTGGCCAACGCGCTCCACGCGTTGCAGCCGCCGACCCTCAACCTCGAGGTGGTGGAGATCGGCGGCCTTGCGCTCTACAACCAAGATCTCGAGACCGACCAGCCGCCCGCGGCGTGGACCGCGTTCCGCGACGCCATCAAGGCGCACGACGCCGTCCTTTTCGTGTCTCCCGAGTACAACCGCTCGATTCCCGCCCCGATGAAGAACGCCATCGACGTCGGCTCGCGGCCCTATGGGAAGGCGTGCCTGACCGGGAAGCCGTGCGCGGTGGTCACGACGTCGCCCGGGGCCTACGGCGGTTTCGGCGCCAACCACCAGATCCGCCAGACGGTCGTGTTCCTCGACATGCCGATGATGCAGATGCCGGAGATGTACATCAACGCGGTGGACAAGGTGGTCGCCGCAGACGGCGCCGTGCAGGCCGACAAACGCGAGATGTTCGAGAAATTCCTGCAGAAATTCGCGACCTGGATCGAGAGAAACATCGCGAAGGCCTGATTCGCGTCGGTACGGCGGGTTGGGCGCTGCCGGCCGATCGCTCGCGCTTTGCCGCGGCAGGCACGCACCTCGCGCGCTACGCAGAGGTCTTCAACGGGGTCGAGGTTAACTCGTCGTTCTACCGCCCCCATCGCCCCGCGACCTACGCGCGCTGGGCCGCCGAGGTTCCCCTGGATTTCCGCTTCTCCGTGAAGGTGCCGAAAGCCATCACCCACGAACTGAGGCTCGCGCGGTGCGCGAAGGCTCTCGATGAATTCCTGGGTCCCGTGCAAGGCCTGGGCGAGAAGCTCGGGTGCCTGCTGGTGCAACTTCCGCCGAAGCTCGAGTTCGAGGCGGGGGCCGCGGGCCGGTTCCTGCGGGTGTTGAGGGCACGGCACGTGCGCACCGTCGTGATCGAGCCGCGCCATGCGTCCTGGTTCGAGCCGCGCGCCCACGAGCTCCTCGAGACCCATCGCATCGCGCGCGTGGCCGCCGATCCCCCGCGCTCTCCCGCGGACGGCACGCCCGGCGGGTGGGACGGGCTCGCGTACCATCGCCTCCACGGCTCGCCGCGCATGTACTTCTCCGCGTATCAGCACGGCTTCCTCGATTCGCTCGCGGCGAGGCTCAGGCGCGAAGCCGCCGCGTGCGACGAAGCCTGGTGCATCTTCGACAACACCGGCGCTCGCGCCGCGGTTCCCGACGCGCTGTACCTGCAGGGGAAGCTCGGGCGTCATTGCAAGGACGAGCAACGATGAAAAGTACGGAGGTGTAGCGATGGCCCAGGAAGGCGATTCCGCCAGGGCGGTGCTGCTCGCGCTCGGCGCCAACTTCGCGATCGCGGTGACCAAGTACGTGGCCGCCGCCATCACCGGCTCGGGATCGATGTTCGCCGAGGCGGTGCATTCGACCGCCGACTGCGGCAACCAGCTCCTGCTCCTCGTCGGCCTCAAGCGTTCCAGGCGCCCGCCGACGCTCGACTATCCGCTCGGCTTCGGCAAGGAAACGTACTTCTGGTCATTCATGGTGGCGATGCTGCTATTTGGCGTGGGCGGCATGTTCTCGATCTATGAGGGCTGGCACAAGCTGCACGCTCCCGAGGAGCTGAAGCGCCCGCTGCTCGCCCTGGGCGTACTCGCCTTCGGCATCGTCGCCGAGGGCTTCTCGATGTGGGGGGCGCTGCGTGAGGTGAACAAGGCGCGCGGGGATCGCAGCCTCTGGCAATGGTTCCGCGGCTCGCGCAACAGCGAGCTCGTGGTGATCTTCGGCGAGGACCTGGCCGCGCTCTTCGGCCTCGCCTTCGCGTTCGTCGCGGTGCTCGCGTCGTGGATCACCGGCAACCCGCTCTACGATGCCGCGGGCGGGATCGTCATCGGCGTGCTTCTCGTGATCGTCGCGGTCGCGGTGGCGATCGAGGTGAAGGCGATGCTGATCGGGCAGGGCGTGGAGGCTCCGGTGCGCCGGGACATGATGGCGTTCCTGGAAAGCCAGCCGGAGATCGAGCGCGTGATCGAGCTCCTCACGCTGCACATGGGAGGCGATGTCATGGTCGCTGTGAAGGCGAAGTTCCGCGCCCAGGGCAACGTCAAGGCATTCGTCGACAAGATCAACGAGATCGAGACCGCCTTCAAGACGCGCTTCCCGCAAACGCAGTGGACTTTCTTCGAGCCCGACGATCGTTGAGCGATCAGCGCCGCGCGCGGTTGTAGAGGAGGATCGCGCCGCCGGCGATGGCCGAGGCCAGCACCAGCGCATTGCCCACGACGAACACCCGGTCGCCCACGAGTGCGCTGTAGGTGAGGAAGAGCGTGGAAGCGACGATCTGGCCGAGGAAGAAAATCTTACTCACGCCATGCTTCACGCGGTCGCGCCATTCCTTCCACGCCTGTGCCGACATGGTGAGGAAAAGCGTGGCGACCGCAGCCCATCCCACCGCATGCGTCGCGTCGATCCCGCCGATGTCCATCGGCGGTCGGACCACGCGGGGAACTTGCGGTTCCGGTGCGCGGTCGCAAACCATTGGAGCGACGTCAAGGAATACCGTGAACGACATCCAAACTACGAGGAATTACGCGGACATCTGCGCGATGGGCATCAGCGGCCTCGACGACATCCTCTGCGGCGGCCTTACGCCCCATCGCCTCTACCTCGTCGAGGGCGTGCCCGGTTCGGGCAAGACCACTCTCGCGATGCAGTACCTGCTGGAAGGCGTGAAGCGGGGTGAATCCGTGCTCTACGTGACGCTTTCAGAGACCGAGGAAGAGTTGCGCGCGATGGCTGTATCGCACGAATGGGACCTCTCCGGAGTCACCATTCGAGAGCTGGTGCCGCCCGAAGAGAGCCTGCAGCCCGCCGAGCAGTACACGATGTTCCACCCTGCGGAGGTCGAGCTGTCCGAGACCACGCGCACCATCCTCTCGGACGTGGAGCGCCTGAAGCCCTCGCGGCTCGTGTTCGATTCGCTCTCCGAGCTGCGGCTCCTGGCGGGCGATCCGCTGCGCTATCGCCGCCAGCTCCTCGCGTTGAAGCAATTCTTCCGCGGCCGCCAGTGCACGGTGATCCTGCTTGACGACCTCACCAGCTCGGGACGCGACTTGCAGGTCCAGAGCATTGCACACGGGGTGATGCTCCTCGAGCAGCTGCTTCCCGAATACGGCGCGGACCGCAGGCGGTTGCGCGTCCTCAAGCATCGCGGCCGGCGCTATCGCGGCGGCTACCACGACTACGTGATCAAGGGCGGCGGCATGGTGGTCTTCCCGCGCCTGGTCGCCGCCGAGCATCGCGACGCGATCGACGAGGCGCGCTTCTCGAGCGGCATCGAGGAGCTCGACAAGCTCCTCGGCGGGGGCGTCGAGCGCGGAACGAGCACGCTCATCGTGGGCGCCGCGGGCGTCGGCAAGAGCTCCGTCGCGTCGCAATTCGTGACCCATGCGGCGGACCAGGGCGAGCGCTCCGCGATGTTCATCTTCGACGAGAGCAGGAGCACGCTGCTCTCGCGCATGAAGGGCCTTGGCGTCGACCTGCGCAAGCACTACGACGCGGGCACCGTCGCGATCCACCAGATCGATCCGGCCGAGCTCACGCCGGGGGAATTCGCCAACCGCATTCGCGAGGCCGTGGAGCACGACAATGCGCGCTGCATCGTGATCGACAGCCTGAACGGCTACCTGAACGCGATGCCAGGGGAGCGCTACCTCACCATCCACCTGCACGAGATCCTCATGTACCTGGGCGAGAAGGGCGTCGCGACGCTGCTCATCGGCGCCCACCAGGGCCTGATCGGCGGGCAGATGCACACGCCGGTGGATGCGAGCTATCTCGCCGACGCCGTGGTCCTCATGCGGTACTTCGAGAATCGCGGGCGCGTGCGCCAGGCGATCTCGGTGATGAAGAAGCGTGGCGGCCAGCACGAGCGGACCATCCGCGATTTCTCCCTCGAGCCCGGCGGCATCAAGGTGGGCGAGCCCCTCAGGAATTTCCGCGGCATCCTCACCGGCGTGCCGGTGACGGAGAATCTTCCACAACCCATGGCGCTCGGCGAAGAAGACTGACTGAGCTCGTGAGCGAGCATTCCCAGACCCTCCTCGAAAGGCGCGTCCTCATTCTCGCGCCCGCGGGAAGGGATGCATCGATGACGCGCACCGTGCTTGCGGAGCACGGGATACGCTGTGCCGTCTGCTCCGACATGGCGCAACTGGTGACCGAGGTCGCCGCCGGCGTGGGCGCGATCCTCATCTCCGAGGAAGCGCTGCCATCCGAGGAGCAGCTCTATCGCTTGGGCGAAAGGCTATCCCGCCAGCCTTCATGGTCGGACCTTCCGACCCTGCTGCTCGCCCACCCTGGCGCCGATTCCTCCGCCGTGCGCCAGACGGTGCGCGCGCTCGGCAACGTGACGCTACTCGAGCGGCCGGTGCGCGTCGCCGCGCTCATGACGGCGGTGCAGACTGCTCTG
>JBDTXQ010000072.1:0-9466 GCA_040006115.1 Usitatibacter sp. | reverse complement strand
GCTGCAGCACGGGCGCAAGCTCTCGATGATGTCGGGGTTGCCGCACGGGTTGATCGTGCTCGCGGGCCCGCCCGGCACCGGCAAGACCACCATGGCGCGCGGGTTGGCGCAGGTCGCGGCGCTGGCGCTTGCGCGGGAGGGCGCGACGACGCTCCTCGAGATCAACCCGCACGCGTTTCCGAGCGACATGCTCGGCGAATCGCAGCGCAACGTGACGCGCCTCCTCGCCGAGACCATTCCCGAGATCGCGGCGCGGCGCCCGTTCACCGTGGTGCTGATCGACGAGGTCGAGAGCTTCGCGGTGAGCCGCTCGGCGGCCTCCTTCGAGGCGAATCCGGTGGATGTGCATCGCGCGACTGACGCCGTGCTGCTCGGCATCGACGAGATCGCGAAGAAGCTTCCCTCGGTGCTCTTCGTCACCACCACCAACTTCATCGAGGCGGTCGATTCCGCGTTCCTGTCGCGCGCCGACCTCGTGATGCGCTTCTCGCTCCCCGACAACGCCACCATCGCGAAGATCCTCGAGAGCGCCATCGGCGAGCTCGCGGTGCAGTGGCCCGCGGTGCTGCCGCTCGCACAGGACCCCGCGCGCATCGCCGAGCTCGCGGCGATGTGCGAGGGCTGGGATGGCCGGCGCGTACGCAAGCTCGTGCTCGCCGCGCTGGCCCAGCGTCTCGAAGTCGCGCGCGACCCGTCGCAGCTCGCGTGGAGCGATTTCCTCGCGGCCGCGCGCAAGAAGGGCGGCGTGGAATGGGTAGGCGGCGCGGCGCCGGGCGCGCGCGAGATGTTCCCCGATGTGCCGAAGGAATTGATGCACGACCACGACCATGGCCACCGCCATCCCACCCACACTCACCAACACGACGACGATGACCACTCGCACTAGGATTCTTCTCGCTGCCGCCGCCTTCTCATGCCTCGTGCCTCACGCCTGGGGCGAGGACTATCCCGCCAAGCCCATCCACGTGATCGTTCCGTACGCCGCAGGCGGCGGAGCGGATCTGCTCGCGCGGCTCGTCGGCCAGCAGCTCTCCGAGCGCCTGAAGCAGTCGGTGATCGTCGAGAACCAGGGCGGGGGCAGCAACACGATCGGCATGCGCTCGGTCGCGGCGGCGCCGAAGGACGGCTACACGCTAGGGCTCGCGACGCCGGTGTTCGTGATGACGCCTTCGCTCATCAAGAACCATCCCTACGACCCGCTGAAGGACTTCGCGCCGGTCGCGATGATCGGCTCGACGCCGCTCGTGCTCGTGGTGCATCCGAGCGTGCGAGCGAAGAGCGTGAAGGAATTCATCGAGCTCGCCAAAGCTGAGCCGGGGACGCTCAACTTCGCGTCTCTCGGCGCCGCGACCACGCAGGGACTCGCCGGATCGATGTTCAACTTCATGACCGGCATCGACGCGGTCCAGATCCCCTACAAGGGCAGTGCGCCCGGTACCACGGACCTCCTCGCCGGCAACGTGCAGTTCATGTTCAACGCGCTGCCCTCGATGCTGCAGCACATCCGCGCCGGCAAGATGCGCGCGCTCGGCGTGAGCGGAGCCAAGCGTTCGCCCGAGCTCCCCGCCGTGCCGCCGATCAAGGACACCGTTCCCGGCTACGAGGTGACGACGTGGTACTCGTTCGTCGCGCCCGCGGGCACGCCGCGAGCCGTGGTCGACCGGCTCAACAAGGAAATCTCGGCGATCGTCGAGACTCCCGAGATGAAGAAGAAGCTGCAGGAACAGGGCGTCGATGCGGACGCCATGACCAGCGAGGAGTTGGGGGCGCTCTTCAAGAGCGAGGCCGCGAAGTGGGCGAAAGTGATCCGCGACATGAAGATCCAGCCGGAGTGAGCGCCGTCCTGTGCCGCGTCGCGCGGCTGCGCGAGTCGCGGACCAAGCTCCTCCTCCTCGTCTCCGACGGGCGCCGAAGGCTCACCGCGTAGGCGCATGCGCGAGCGCGCTTCGTCGGCGATCGACATGGCGCGCCTCGCGGCGCTCTTCGCCATCGTCGGGCGGCGCGTTGCGTTCGCCTTCGGCGCGGTCACCTTCGTGCTGGTGTTCCTCATCGCGGCGCTCCAGGTCTCCTCGCGCCACGCGCTCAAGTCCTATGTCGAGGACCAGCTGGCACGGGTGCCGTGGGATCTGAGCGTGTATCAGGCCAACGACTTCGAGAGCGCGCCGGCGATGCGCGAGGCGATCGGAAAAGTGGCCGGCATCGCAGCAACCGCGGACCTCTATTTCCTGCGCACGATGATGCCGGCTGCCACGGTGGGCTACGTGGACGGCGAGGCGCTGCGCACGCCGTGGATGTCGCTCCTTGCAGCGACGAAGCCCGATCTGCTGCCCCCCGAGGTGCGGCCGCGCTCTGGCGGCGCGGTGCTGGTCCTGGTGGGCTCGCAGTCGCAGATGGGCGACGCGTTCACGCGCCTGCAGGGTCGCCGCGAATTCGAGTTGCGCAGCGAGCGATCGCACCGCAGCGTGCGCGTCTTCAGCGTCCCCATCGAGCGCGTCGTGCGGCTCGAACGCGCGGAGATCAATCGCTGGTTCATGGAGCAGACGAGCTCGCCCACGCTCGTGCCGGAGCTGGGACTCATCCTCGCGGTCGACGACGACGCGCGGCTCGAGGCGGCGTTCGACGAGGTCTCTCGCGGCCTCGCGAGCAATCACGGCCACGAGCATGCGCGCGACCCGAACGCGAAGCTCGGGCCCGCGGACGACCTGCACGGCGACGCCGGGCAGTACTTTCCCGACATCATCCACCTCGCGCGGATCGAGCGCGGCGCGCTCGTCGACGGCTGGGATCCGGAAGCGAGCCGCGAGCGCATCGAGGCGCTCGGCGAGGCGGTGCGCACGGCGGCGCAAGCCGTGAGCTTCCGCGTCGGCATGGACAACAACACGCGCGTGCTCCTCGAGCGCATGGCGCGCACCGCGCGCCAGGTCGGCCTCATCAGCCTCCTCGCCGCGCTTCCGCTCGCGTGGATGGCGTGGGTGCTCCTCGCGAACATCGCGACGCTGCTTCTCCTGAACGCGCGGCGCACCTGGGGATTGCTGCGGTTGCGCGGCACGCCGGCGCGCCTCATCGCGAGTGCCGTGGTGGGGGGCGTGGCGCTCGGGGCTCTGGGCGGGGCGCTCGCCGGATGCGCACTCGGCACGGTGGGGCCGCTCGCGTGGTATGGCGACGGAACGCTATCGCCGGCGCGCGCCTGGCGCATCGTCGACGCGCGCTTCATCGCGCTCGCAGCGGCGCTCGGCGTGGGCATCGCGCTGCGAGTGAGCCTGCGGCTGGTGCGCTTCGCGCTCACCGTCTCGCCGCTGGAGGCGGCTGCGCGCGTGGCGCCGTCGGAAGGCGCCCACGCGGGAGTGAGGTTCGGCATGACAGGATTCGTCGTGCTCGCGATCGGCGTCGCGAAGGTCGCGCAATGGGTTGCGGCCGGCGCGGGCATTCCGGTGGAAGGGCCCGCGTGGTGGCGTCCCGTCGATCGCGTCCTCGACTTCGCCGCCTACCCCTTCCTCGTGTACGGCATCACCGCGCTCGTGGCGAGCCGCGTGCACTGGCTCGCCGCGGTGCTGCGCCCGCTCGCCCATCTTTTCGGCCGCGGCATGGCGGAGCTTTCGCTGCGGCACTTCGCGGCGCGCCCGCATCGCGCGGCGGCCGTGGTTCTCGTGGTGTCGCTCGCGGCGAGCCTGTGCCTCTACCCCAGCGTGCTGACCGCGGTCTTCGACGACAAGATCCGGCGCGCGGCGCACGTACAGCTCGCCAATCCGCTGCAGGTGACGCTCAACACGCCCGATCTCCTCGACGCGACGGCGCTCGCGCGCGGGCGGCTCGCCGAGCGCTATCCCGCATTGCGCACGGCGCTGCAAGCACTGCGCTCGCGCCTGGAAGCGCTTCCGGAAGTGCAGTCCGCGGGCTTTCTCGCCGAGGGTTTGGTCGACGGGCTCTACCTCGAAGGCCAGGGCTTCAACAGCACGCCGATCTATCTCGTCGATCGCGCCGACGAGTATCTCGCGCGCTTCCATCACGAAGAGGCACTTACCGCGGACGGGCACTTCTCGCGCGACTTGACGCGGCTCGCGCAAGGCGGCGTGCTCGCCTCGGCGGCACTCTCCGACTACTTCCCGCACGGCGTCGGGGACACGATGTCGGTAGGGCGAAACGCCGATGGCCGCATGGCGGCCGCGCAGGTCGCCGGCATCGTGCGGCTCCTGCCGGGCGCGCCCGGCGCAGCGGTCGCCACGCGCGACAGCTTCTCCACCGCGCGCGTCGACTATCTCAACCACCTCTTCGAGCGCCGCGCATACCTCGTGGCCGCCGCGGACAGCGCGCGCATCGCCGATCTCGACATGCTCATTCCGCGAGTCGTCTTCAGCATCGCCCCGCGCGCGGGCATCGATCCCCTGCGCCTGCGCGAAGCGGTGCTCGCCGCCCTGCCGGCGCGAGCGCTCGAGGTGCGCGAGCTGGAAGACGAAGTGCTGCGCCTGGGAAGCGACATGTATGTATTCCTCGCCAGGCAGAACGTGCGCATCTATCTCCTCGGCGGCCTGCTCATGGCCCTGATCGGCATCGTCGCGGTCGCGCTCGCCAATTTCGCCGACGACCGGCGCACGCTGGCGCTGCTGCGGGTGCGCGGCGCGCGGCGCCGCGACGTGCTCGCCTTCCTGAGCGCCGGGCTCACCGCGCCCGCGCTCGCCGGCATCCTCCTCGGCGCGCCCATCGCGCTCGTGGTGGGCTACGGCATCACGCATGTCATCTGGCAACTGCGCGAATTGAAGACGATCGTTACGTACCTGCCCGCGCACCTCGCGATATCGTCACAAACCGCCGCGCTCGCGCTCCTGCTGTGCGCGGCCGTGCTCGCGATCGTTCTCGGCATGGGCCGCTGGGTCTTCGCCCGCACCGCGCGCGGCGCGCTCGCGGAGCATTGATGGAGAAGACATTCGCGGTCGTGGCCGAAGACCTTGCCAAGCATTACCCATCGGGAGACGAGAGCGTGGTCGCGCTTGACGGCGTCACGTGCCGCTTCGTCGCGGGCGAGACCGCCGCGCTGATGGGCCCGAGCGGCTGCGGCAAGACGAGCCTCCTGAATCTCATCGCGGGCATCGACCGGCCGACCGGCGGAACGCTGAGCGTCGACGGGCGCGACGTGGGCGCATTGGCCGAACGCGAGCTCGAGCGCTATCGCCTCACCCGGGTGGGCTACATCTTCCAGTTCTTCAACCTGATCCCGAGCCTCTCGGCCCTGGAAAACCTCGAGCTGCCGATGCTCATGGCGGGGACGCCGCCGCGTGCGCGACGCGACCGCGCGCGCGCTCTCCTCGCGAATGTCGGGCTCGACGCGAAAATGGACAAGCGCCCGGGCGAGCTGTCGGGCGGCGAGCAGCAACGCGTTGCGATATGCGTGGCGCTCGTGAACGATCCACCGCTCGTTCTCGCCGACGAGCCCACCGGCAACCTCGACAGCGCCAATGGAGCACGCGTGACCGATCTCCTCGTCGCGCTCGCGGCCGAAGGCAAGACCGTCATCGTTTCCACGCACGACCCGGACGTCGCCGCCCGCTTCGCGTGCGTGCACCACATGCTCGATGGCCGCATCCGCCACACTTCCCGCCCGAAGGAAACCACGCCATGAACTCCATGCTCGTTCGCGCCCTCGCACTCCTCGCGCTCGTCCTCGCGGCCGCGAGCCAGCTCACCGCTCAGACCGCGAGCCCGCAGAGTCGCGCGGCCGCCTATGCGCCGTGGGATCCCGCGAAGATGGCGGAGCGGCGCAAGGAATACGGATTCACGGGGCCGGGGCCGCAGGCGAAGATTCCCGAGCCGCGCTTTCCCTCTTACCTCAAGAAGCCCGAATCCGCGGCGCAGCTCATGCTCCTCGCGCGCGCGGCGGTCACGCAGACCGGCGGACGCGTGCCCCTCGGCCTCGCCAATGCCGGCGACACCGTCCTCATCGTGGTGCCGTGGAATGGCGAGCCGCTGGTGCAGGAGGCGATGGCGCGCGCCTTCGCCGAGCGCAAGGTGAAGGCATTCGTGAAGTACGAGTACGAGCTCGCGGGCGCCAGCAAGGCCGACGTCGCCGCGGCCGCGAAGTCGCAGCTCCTCATGCAGATCGGCGACGGCCAGCAGGAGCTCAACTTCTTCTTCGAGCTCACCGGCCTCGTGCACGACCCGGAGGCCGGCCGCGCATGGTTGAAGTCGCGCGACCCGGAGCTCTACAGGGCGACCTGGCCCGAGCCCGCATTCCCGAATGCGAAGCTCGCGAAGCTCTCGAAGGATTACGACGAGCTCGTGGACCGCGGCTTAATTAAGTTCATGGACGCCCACCCCGAGATCACCAAGGTCTACATGGGCCTGGGCGCGCGGAACAAAACGCGCCGGCGTCTCGGCAAGCACGCCGACAAGTTCTACGGCAACTACACCTACCTCGATCACTATGACATCGCGAGCCAGGTGCCCGCGTTTCCCGGGGATGTCTGGCGGCTCATGGAGACCAAGGCGATCGAGCCGCTCGCCGACGTCGATCGCATCGAGGTGAGCGACCCGGAAGGCACCGCGATCGCGGCCGACCTCTCGCGCGAGGCCGCCGAAGCGTGGGCCAAGGGCGTCTACCAGCAGGGCCATCTCTACATGTTTCCCGCGCAGGCGACCGGCCGCTGGCCTTACTCGCTGGTGAAGTATCCGGCGTACGACGACCGCAAGGGCTGGCTCGCGCCGATGCTGCTCGACCTGAACGGCGTCATCGCATCGACCAACAGCCATCGCGCGACGCATCCGCGCATGGAGGTGTACTTCGAGAAGGGGCAGGTGAAGCGCGTGGCGGGCGGCGGCTGGTACGGCGAAGGCTTCCGCGCTCTCATGCAATACCCCGGCACGCAGGATCTCACCTGGCCATTCTTCGACCGCCCCGGCTACTGGCATCTCTACGAGGCGGGCACCGGCACCAACCCGAAGTATTTCAAGCATCCCGGCGAAATGCTCACCACCGTCTCGCCGCGCGAGCTCCTGAACGGCGGCAACCTCTCGGAGCGCAACGTCTCCGGCGTGATCCACTGGGCGGTGGGCGCGGAAAGCGAGCACGGCCCGGAGGTGCCGGGGGCGATCTCGCCGAAGACCGTGGAATTCGGCAAGAAGTACAACGTCCCCGTGGGCCACGCGATGCACCAGCACAACGTGATGCCGACTTATCAAGTGCGCATCCGCGACACCGGCCGGTGGCAGACGATCATCGAGCACGGCCAGCTCGCCTCGCTCTCGGATCCCGAGGTGCGCGCGCTCGCCGCGCGCTACGGCGATCCCGACACGCTCCTGCGCAAGGACTTCGTGCACCCGCTGCCCGGCATCAACGCCGCCGGAAGCTACGACGATTACGCGCGCAATCCCGGTGAGTACTGGAAGCAATGGGCGCGCGACATCGAGTCGGGCAAGAGCAGGTACCTGAAACCGTGACCATAATCGAATCGCCGCAAGGGGTATGCAGATGATTCTCATTCGAGGCCTGGTTGCCGCGGCGTTGCTCGCCGCACCGATCACGCTCGCGCAAAAACCGCAGAAATCCGCGCCCGGCTTTCCCGACGCGCCCGGCAAGGAAATCCTCGTCGCGAAATGCTTCCAGTGCCACGGCCCGACCATGTGGATGGCTCAACGCCAGGACCGCAGAGCCTGGCAGAGCACGCTCTACCGCATGGTCGGGCGCGGGGCGCTCTGGACCGAGGACGAGATCGGCGCGATGGCCGGCTACCTCGGCGCCGTCTACGGAAAGGATGCGAAATGAGGGAGCTCGTCGCAAGGTATCTCACGCAGTCGATTTCGCGCCGCACTTTCCTGAAGGGGCTCACCAGCGCCGGGCTCTCGGCCGCCGCGGCGCACTCGGTGCTCGACTCCGTCGTGCCCGCCGCGCACGCGCAGGGCGCGGCCGGCGCCGCGGCCATCGAAGGCATCAAGGTCGTCGAGGGCACCGGCGGCGAATGCTTCGCCGAGCAGCTCGTCGCCTCGGGCGTGAAGTACGTGTTCGGCAACTCGGCGAGCGAGGACGCTCAATTCTACGAGGCGCTGGTCGACCGGCCGCAGCTGAAATACATCCTCACGCCGCACGAGGGCCCCGGCGCCGCCATGGCCGCGGGCTACGTGAAGGCCTCGCGCGAGCCGGCGATCGTGATGCAGGCCGCCGTGGTGGGCCTCGCCAACGCGATCGGGCAGATGTTCAACGCCTTCAAGGAGCAGACGCCGCTCGTCTTCTACAGCTACCGCACCGACCAGACCGGCCGCGCGGGACGCGACGGATTCGAGGAGGTCGCGAACCAGGAAAGCATGGTCGCGCCGATCACCAAGTACTCTTGGCTCGCGCGCCGCGCGGACATGATTCCGGAGACGATCCGCCGGGCGTTCAAGGCCGCGTGGACGCCGCCCTACGGCCCGACCTACGCGTCGTGGCATTCGGACCTGAACGACGAGCGCACGCGCGCCGAAATCGTGGTGCAGAGCAAGGTCGATCCGCGCATGCGCGTGCGCCCCAATCCCGCCGAGGTCGAGCGTGCGGCGAAGCTACTCGTGGAAGCGAAGATGCCGCTCATGATCGTGGGCGACGAGGTCACGACCGCGCGCGCGGGCGCGAAAGCGGTGAAGCTGGCCGAGCTCCTCGGCATGCCGGTCACGCAAGCACGCCAGATCCACGCGAGCTTTCCGGAATCGCATCCGCTCTGGGTGGGGCCGCTCCCGGTCACGCGCATTTCGAGCCTCGACTACCCGAAGAATCCCGACGTGGTCATCAACGTCGGCAACAAGCTGCAGCACAACAGCGCGAATCCGATGATCGGGCGCGGCGTGAAGTTCATCGACCTGCGCATCGACAGCTGGAGCATGGGCAACGTGATCGCGACGGACGTGCCGCTGGTGGCCGACGTGGCCTACGGGCTGGACGACCTCACCGCCGCCGTGGAGCAGCTGCTGACCGCTTCGCTGAGGCAGGGCTATGCGCAACGCGCGGACGCGGTGCGGCGCTTCAGCGAGAAGGCCCGGACGCTGCGCGCCCTGGTTTCGAAGAATCCCGACTGGGATGCGAGCCCCATGCTTGCCGACCGCGTCACCTGGGAAGTCGCGCGCTTCGCCGAGCGCGACGCGATCATCGTGCACGAGGCGGGGTCGGTCACTCCGCACGGGTTCGATTTCAACCCCGACGGCGGGCGCGAGCTTTTCTATTACTACGGCGCGCACCTGGGCTCGGGTGTCGGCACCGCGGCCGGGGTGAAGCTCGCGCGGCCGAAGCAGCAGGTGATCTGCCTCGTCGGCGACGGCTCGTTCATCTTCGGCCCCACCGCGCTCTGGAACATGGCGCGCCTGGAGCTGCCGGTGATCACGGTGGTCTACAACAACCACGCCTACAGCGGGCCTCACAGCCGCGTGATCGAGAAAGTCCCCAACGGGCGCATGGTCGAGACCGGCCACTTCTTCCACGACTACCTCGGCAATCCCGACATGAACATGGCGT
>JBDTXQ010000071.1:0-9479 GCA_040006115.1 Usitatibacter sp. | reverse complement strand
CGACCAGGGCTGCATGCTGCGCGCCTACGACCGGCCGATCATCGACGCGATCCGCTCGTCGCGCGAGGTGAGCACCTATATCCCGGCGCTCGCCTATTCCTTCTCGCAGCGCCCCGCCGAAGTCGAGGTGGAGCACGAGGAGCGCCAGGCGGGCGAGTCGAAATACTCGATCTACAAGCTGATCCGGCTGAACTTCGACATCGTGACCGGCTTCTCGGTGCTGCCGCTGCAGCTCTTCTCCCTCTTCGGCATCTTCGTCTCCCTGGTGTCGGTGGGCGTGTACGTGGTCGTGATCGCCTATCGGATCTACTCGGGGATCGGCGACGGCATCTGGGTGATCTGGGACCGCGACATCCTGCAGTTCTTCCTTACCGGCGTGGTGCTCTTCGGCCTGGGCCTCATCGGCGAATACGTGGGGCGCATCTACCAGCAGGTGCGCGAGCGGCCGCGCTACATCATCCAGGCGCTGCTGGAGAAGATCGACCCATGAGCGGCGATCGCGACCTCGCGGCGAGCCCGTACAGCGCGGTGGTCTTCGCCTACCACGACGTGGGCGTGCGCTGCCTCTCGGTGATGCTCGCCCACGGAGTCAAGGTCGAGCTGGTGGTGACCCATCGCGACGACCCCCGCGAGAACGTCTGGTTCGAAAGCGTGGAGAAGCTGGCGCGCGCCAACGACCTCGAGCTCGCCACGCCCGACGATCCGAACGGCGCCGAATTCCTGCAGCGCCTCACCGACATCTCGCCGGATTTCATCTTCTCGTTCTACTATCGCTTCATGCTGTCGCCGGCGGTACTCGGGACCGCGATGCGCGGCGCCTTCAACATGCACGGCTCGCTGCTGCCCAAGTTTCGCGGCCGCGCTCCGGTCAACTGGGCGGTGCTGCGCGGCGAGAGCTCGACGGGCGCCACGCTGCACGAGATGGTGGAAAAGCCCGACGCGGGACGCATAGTCGACCAGTTCCCGGTGCCGATCCTTCCCGACGACCGCGCGATCGACGTGTTCCGCAAGGTGACAACGGCCGCCGAGCTTCTCCTCGACCGGGCGCTGCCCGGGGTGCTCGACGGCATGGCGCCGCTCATCGTCCAGGACCTCTCCCAGGGCGGCTATTTCCGCGGCCGCAAGTCCGACGACGGGCGCATCGACTGGAGCAAGGGCGCCAAGGAGATCCACGACCTCGTGCGCGCCGTCGCCCCGCCCTATCCGGGCGCCTTCACGATGCTCGGCGGCCAGAAGCTGCGCCTGCTGGGCACGCGCGTCGTCGGAAAGAAGACGTTCCCCGCCACGCCCTCCATGCGCTTCGACGGCTCGCACCTGGTCGCGGAGTGCGCCGACGGCGGCATCTTGAGAATCATCGACTGCGACCTCGACTCGGCGCCGCTCGACGCGTCCGCGTTCGCGGAGCATTTCGGCCGCGAGCCGGTCCCGCTTGGAGACAACCCATGAAGAAGATCCTCATCCTCGGCGTCAACGGCTTCATCGGCCACCACCTGTCGCAGCGCCTCCTCGCCGACACCAGCCACGAAGTGTTCGGCATGGACATGAGCTCGGAGCGCGTCTCCGAGCTCATCGCCCACCCGCGCTTCCACTTCTTCGAGGGCGACATCACCATCAACAAGGAATGGATCGAATACCACATCCGCAAGTGCGACGTGATCCTGCCGCTGGTGGCGATCGCCACGCCCGCCACCTACGTCCAGCAGCCGCTCAAGGTCTTCGAGCTCGACTTCGAGGCGAACCTGCCGATCGTGAGAAGCGCGGTCAAGTACGGCAAGCGCATCCTCTTCCCCTCGACCTCCGAGGTGTACGGGATGTCGCGCGACGCCGAGTTCGACCCCTATGCCTCCGAGCTGGTGCTCGGCCCGATCGACAAGCAGCGCTGGATCTACTCGTGCTCGAAGCAGCTCATGGATCGCGTGATCTACGCCTACGGCTCGATGGGCCAGCTCGACTTCACCCTGTTCCGGCCGTTCAACTGGATCGGCGCGGGCCTCGACTCGATCCATACCGCAAAGGAAGGCAGCTCACGCGTGATCACCCAGTTCCTCGGGCACATCGTGCGCGGCGAGCCGATCCAGCTGGTCGACGGCGGCGCTCAGAAGCGTGCCTTCACCTATATCGACGACGGCATCTCCGCGCTCATGAAGATCATCGAGAACAAGAACGGCGTCGCGAACGGCAAGATCTACAACGTCGGCAACCCGAAGAACAACTTCTCGGTGCGCGAGCTTGCCGAGATGATGCTCGCGCTCGCCAGGACTTACCCCGAGTACCGCAAGAACGCGGGCAAGGTGAAGCTCGTGGAAACGAGCGCGTCGAAGTACTACGGCAAGGGCTACCAGGACGTGCAGAACCGCGTGCCGAAGATCGACAACACCATGAAGGACCTCGGCTGGAAGCCCAAGGTCGACATGAAGGACGCGCTCAAGCACATCTTCGACGCCTATCGGGGCCAGCTCGAAGACGCGCGCGCGCTGGCGAGCTAGGATGGGCGTCATGGAAGCGAAACCCAAGGTCGGCGTGGTCATGGGGTCCCAGAGCGACTGGGACGTGATGCAGCACGCCGCCCAGGTGCTCAAGGACTTCGGCGTCCCGTTCGAGCACCGCGTGGTCTCGGCGCACCGCACCCCCGACACGATGTTCGAGTACGCCGAGCAGGCGCGCGGGCGCGGGCTCGCGTGCATCATCGCGGGCGCGGGAGGCGCCGCGCACCTGCCCGGCATGATCGCCTCCAAGACGACGCTTCCCGTGCTCGGCGTGCCGGTGCCCTCGCGCCACCTCGCCGGCCAGGATTCCCTCTACTCCATCGTGCAGATGCCCAAGGGCATCCCGGTGGCGACCTTCGCGATCGGCGAGGCGGGCGCGGCCAACGCGGGCCTCTTCGCGGTGAGCCTGCTCGCCGGCGCCGACCCCGCGCTCGCGCAGAAGCTCGCCGAGTACCGCGAGAAGCTGCGCGAGCAGGTCGCGGCGATGCAACTGCCCGACGTGCTGTGATCCTTCCGGGCGCGACGCTCGGGCTGCTGGGCGGCGGGCAGCTGGGCCGCATGTTCACGGTCGCGGCCCGCACGCTCGGCTATCGCGTGACGGTCCTCGATCCCGATCCCCTCTCTCCCGCCGCGGAGTTTGCAACCGGCCACCTCACCACCGCCTACACCGATCCCGCGTCGCTCGCGGAGCTCGCGCGACATTGCGCCGCGGTGACCACGGAATTCGAGAACGCTCCCGCCGAGGCGCTCGATGCGCTTGCCGACCGCACCGTGGTGCGCCCGAGCGGCGCCTCCGTGGCGGTGGCCCAGGACCGTCGCCGCGAAAAGGGCTTCTTCGCGGAGCGCGGCCTTCCGGTGGGCGCTTTCGCGGCGATCGCGAGCGCGGCGGATTTTGCGCCGGCGCTCGGGCGCGTGCGGCTTCCCGCGCTCCTGAAGACCGCGCGCTTCGGCTACGACGGCAAGGGCCAGGTGCGCATCGCCTCGCGCGCCGACCTCGAGCGCACGTTCGCCGATTGGAAAAACGTGCCGTGCGTGCTCGAGGAACTCCTCGTCCTCGAGCGGGAAATCTCCGTGGTGCTGGCGCGCAGCGCGGGAGGCGAGATCGCGGTGTTTCCCGTCGCGGAGAACCGCCACGCCCACGGCATCCTCGACGTGACCATCGCGCCCGCCCGCGTCGAGCCCGCGCTCGCGCGCGAAGCGACCGAGCTCGCGGCGCGGCTCGCGGCCGCCCTCGATTACGTGGGCGTGCTGGCGGTGGAGATGTTCGTGGTGGGCGGAAAGCTCCTCCTGAACGAAATCGCGCCCCGACCCCACAACAGCGGCCACTACACCATCGACGCATGCCGCACCTCCCAATTCGAGCAGCAGGTGCGCGTTCTCTGCGGGCTGCCGCTCGGCGACCCGTCTCAGCACAGCGCCGCGGTCATGGTGAACCTGCTGGGCGACATCTGGAGCAAAGGCGAGCCGCGCTGGGAGGCGGTGCTGCGCCACGCGAGCGCGCACCTGCACCTCTACGGCAAGCGCGACGCGCGCCCCGGGCGCAAGATGGGACACGTGACGGTCTGCGAGCTGGATCCCGCGCGCGCCCTGGAAGTGGCACTCGATATCCGCCGCGCGCTGGGAATCGGCCAGCGCGGGGAATCCGTCTAGGGGAGAGCGCGCATCCAAGAGCGATCGATTCAACGGAGATTCCCATGACACCCGTCGCCCGCATCGTGGGCTCGGGAACCCTGCGCCGCCTCGGCGCGACACCTTCGTAGATGCCCAGCTGGTTCCGCGCGCGCGCGCGCGCGAAATCGCGGCCGATAGATCCGGCGCTCTGGCGCGACGCCACGGCCTCATGGCTCTTCATGCGCGGCGTCAACGCCGCCGAGTCCGAACGGCTGCGCACGATCTGCGCGGAATTCCTCGCCAACAAGCATTTCTCTGGCACCCACCACCTCGAGATCTCCGACCTCATGATGGTGGAGATCGCGGCGCAGGCCTCGATCCTCGTGCTCGAGCTCGGCATCGAATGGTACGACGGCTGGTCGGAGATCATCGTCTATCCGTCCCAGTTCGCGCCGGAACGCGAGGAGGTCGACGAGGCCGGAGTGGTCCACCTCACGCAGGACGCGATGTCGGGAGAGGCTTGGCTCGGGGGCCCGGTGATCCTCTCGTACGAGGACGTCGCAATGACGGCCGATGAGGCGCTTCGCGTCCCCGGATACAACGTCGTCATCCACGAGTTCGCCCACAAGCTCGACATGCGCAACGGAGATCCCAACGGGTTTCCGCCCCTGCACCCGGGCATGAAGGCTTCGCAATGGAAGGATGCCTTTGCGGCGGCCTACGAGGGGTTCTGCGCGCGCGTGGACGCGGCCGAGGCCCTTTCCAAGCGACGCATGCAGGCCGCCCTTGACGCGCTGCCCATGGACCCGTACGCGGCCGAGAGCGCGGGGGAATTCTTTGCGGTGGCCTCGGAGGCCTTCTTCGAAACTCCCGAGCTCCTGGCGCCCGCGTACCCCGCCGTGTACGAGCAGTTACGGCTCTTCTACAGGCAGGATCCGCTGGCGCGCCTCGACGCCCTTCCTTGACTTGGCGTCCCGCGTTATTGGACCAGGGGACTGCGACGCGTAGGAGCCGGCCGAGAGACTAGAGGAAAAGAACCGCGGGGAAGACGGCGATGGCGAGGACGATGAGGATCCACTCGCAGTTCCAGCGCTTCAGGTGCCCGGTGTAGTGCAGGATGATCGCGGCTATCGCGAACACATAAAAAGCTGCTAAAAGCATTTCTTGATTCCCCGTGCCCTTCCGTGGTGCCGCTAGGATACAGGAAACACATTTTCGGGCCTAGACAGCTTCCTCGCCGGTCTCGCCTGTTCGGATGCGCACCACCTGGCCCACGTCGAAGACGAAGATCTTGCCATCGCCGATCTTGCCGGTGCGCGCGGCCTTCACGATCGCGTCCATGGCCTTCTCGAGGAGCGCGTCGGCGACCACGACCTCAACCTTCACCTTGGGGAGGAAATCGACCACGTATTCGGCGCCGCGGTAGAGCTCGGTGTGGCCTTTCTGCCGGCCGAAGCCCTTCACCTCGGTCACGGTGAGGCCGGTCACGCCGATCTCGGAGAGGGCCTCGCGCACCTCGTCCAGCTTGAACGGCTTCACGATCGCTTCGATTTTCTTCATGCGAGATGCGTGTCGGTCAGGTCTTCGGACGGAAGCCCGATGTTATCGGAAAGCGCCAGTCCTTGCCGAAGCTGCGCGGGGTGATGCGCACTCCCGGGGGCGCCTGGCGGCGCTTGTATTCGTTCGCCTGGATGAGGCGCACGACCTGCCGCACCGTCTCGCGGTCGTAGCCCGCGCTCGCGATCTGGTCGGGCGACATGTCGCGCTCCATGTAGCGCTCGACCACGGCGTCGAGCACCTCGTAGGGCGGAAGCGAATCCTGGTCGACCTGGCCGGGCGCGAGCTCGGCCGAGGGCGCCCGGTCGATCACGCGCTGCGGGATCGCGAGGCCCTTGCTGTTGCGCCAGTTGGAGATGCGATAGACCAGCGTCTTCACGATGTCCTTGATCACCGCGAAGCCGCCCGCCATGTCGCCATAGAGCGTCGCGTAGCCGGTCGCCATCTCGCTCTTGTTGCCGGTGGTGACGACGATCGCGCCGCTCTTGTTGGAAAGCGCCATGAGGAGCGTGCCGCGAATGCGCGACTGCAGGTTCTCCTCGGTCTTGTCGACGGCGAGCCCGGAGAACGAAGGCGCGAGCTGCGCGAGGAACGCGTCGAACACCGGCTTGATCGCGATCTCCGTATAGCGCACGCCGTGGATGCGCGCCATCTCGCGCGCGTCCTCGACGCTCATGGAGGCGGTGTAGTCGGAGGGCATCATCACCGCGTGCACACGCTCCGGTCCGAGGGCGTCGACGCAAACCGCGAGAACCAGCGCCGAATCGATGCCGCCGGAAAGCCCCAGCAGCACTCCGGGGAAGCGGTTCTTGTTCACGTAGTCCGCGGTGCCCGTCATGAGCGCGCGATAGATGAGCTCTTCCTCGGTGAGCGGCGGCGCGCGCGGCCCGGTCACCGCGCCGCCCTCGAAGTCGACGATGTCGATCGCCTCGCGGAAGCTCTCCGCCTGGTAAGTGAGCATGCCCTCGGCGTCGAGCGCGAAGGACGCGCCGTCGAACACAATCTCGTCCTGGCCGCCCACGCCGTGCACGTAGAGGACCGGCAGCCCCGTCTCCTTCACGCGCGCGCCCATGCGCTGGTAACGCTCCGCCTGCTGCGAGCGGTGGAAGGGCGAGGCGTTGATCGACACGAGGAGCTGGGCTCCCGCCGCCTTCGCCTGGGCCGCGGGCTCGGGGAACCACAGGTCCTCGCAGATGGTGAGCGCGATCTTGCGGCCTTCGAGCTCGAAGACGCACGGCCGGTTGCCGAGCTCGAAGTAGCGCTTCTCGTCGAACACCTTGTAGTTCGGCAGCCGTTGCTTGAAGTAGAACTGCTCGATGCGCCCGCCCTTCAGGAGCGCCGCCGCGTTGTAGCGCGTGCGCCCCTCGCGATGGGGGTAGCCCACGATCAGCGCCACGTCGAGGCAATAGGGCGCGAGCTTCATCAGCTCCGCCACGCACGGGTCGCAGAAATCGTCGCGCAGCCAGAGGTCCTCGGCGGGATAGCCGCAGAGCCCCATCTCGGGCGTGACGACCAGCTTCGCGCCCGCGGCGCGGGCCGCGTCCACGGCGGCGCGGATCTTCGCGGCATTGCCCTCGAAGTCGCCCACGGTCGTGTTGATCTGAGCAACCGCGATTTTCATGAAAACGGGCAACGGCCGCTCGCGCGGCTAGAATTGAATCGACGCCATTATAGAACTCCCCCGTGCCCGAAACCCTGCGCGTCCTCGACACCCTCGAGGGCGTGAGCGCCGCCCAATGGGACGCGCTCGCCGGTGGCAACCCCACCTTGTCCCACGCCTTCCTGGACTCGCTGCACGCGAGCGGGTGCGCTTCGCCGCGAACGGGGTGGAGCCCGCAGTACCCGTCGCTGTGGGAGGGCGATCGCCTGGTCGGCGCGTCGCCCCTCTACGTGAAGTCCCACTCGTACGGCGAGTACGTGTTCGACTGGGGCTGGGCGGACGCGTACGAGCGCCACGGCGTCGCCTACTACCCGAAGCTCCTCTGCGCGGTGCCCTTCACTCCCGCCGCCGGCGCGCGGCTCCTGGGCGCAACCCCCGCGGCGCGCGCGCGGCTGGCGAAGGAGATGCTGCGTTTCGCGCGCGCTTCCGAGCTCTCGTCGCTGCACGTGCTCTTCCCCCGCGAGGAGGACGCGGCGGCGCTGCGCGAGGCGGGGATGCTCGAGCGCTCCGGCGTGCAGTTCCACTGGCGCAATCCGGGCTACGCGGACTTCGAGGCGTTCCTCGGCGCCTTTTCCCACGACAAGCGCAAGAAGATCCGCCAGGAGAGGAAGCGCGTCGCAGGCGCCGGGGTCGAAGTGCGCCGCGTGACGGGCCACGAGGCGAGCGCGGCCGACTGGGACTTCTTCCACAAGTGCTACCGGCGGACCTACCGCGACCATCGCTCGACGCCGTACCTCACGCGCGAGTTCTTCGCGATGATCGCAGAGCGCATGCCGGGCAACGTGCTCCTCGTGATCGCCGCGCGCGGCGGCGAGCGCATCGCCGCGGCCCTCGACCTCTTCGGCGCGGACGCGCTCTACGGACGCTATTGGGGAACGACCGAGCACGTGCCGGGGCTGCACTTCGAGGCGTGCTACTACCAGGCGATCGAGTTCTGCATCGAGCGCGGCATCGCCCTCTTCGAAGGCGGCGCGCAGGGCGAGCACAAGCACGCGCGCGGCTTCCTGCCGGAGACCACGCGCTCCTTCCACTGGCTCGCCCATCCCGCCTTCAACCGCGCGGTCGACGAGTTCCTCGGCGAGGAAGGCTCGCGGATCTCGGCTTACGTGGACGAGCTGAACGAACGCACGCCGTTCAGGAAATAAATGGTGTCAGGTACGACTTTCAGGTGACCGAGCCATTGCGCCGAAAGTCGTACCTGACACCACTTATTTCCAAGCCGCGGCGAACTCCTTCCAGTGCGCCGCGTCCTGCGCCGCGAGGAACGCGCGGAAGAGCTCGACCTCGCGCGCGTAGGCCTCGGCGTCGAGGATGCCGCGGATCAGCTGGAAGCGCAGGAAGAGAAGATAGGTGTTGGCGACGTCGGTCTCGCAGTAGTTGCGGATCGCGTCGATCTCGCCGCGCTGCCAGGCGGGGTAGACCTGCGAGCCGTCCATGCCGAGCTTGCCGGGCAGGCCGCAGAGCTGCGCGATCTCGGTGAGGGGCGCCCAGGCGCGGTTCTGGTAGCCCGCGAGCACGTCCATGAGGTCGGTGTGCCGCGCGTGGAAGCGCGAGAGATAGTTGTTGAACTTGAACTCGCGGTCGTTCTCGCCGGTATCCCAGTAGCAGCATCCGGGGATGCCGTGGACCAGGGCGCGGTAATGCAGGACCGGCAGGTCGAAGCCGCCGCCGTTCCACGAGACGAGCTGCGGCGTGTAGCGCTCGATGCCGTCGAAGAACCGCTTCACGAGGTCGCGCTCGGGATCGTCGCGCGAGCCGAGCGACCACACGCGCACCGCGTCGCGGTCGCGCAGGGCGCACGAGATCGCCACCACTTTCTGCAGGTGCGCGGGCATGAAGTCGCTGCCGGTGTTCTGCCGGCGGCGCTGCTGCACGAGCTCGACCACGCCGGCGTCGCTCACCTCGGGACCAAGCTCCCAAAGCTTGCGCAGCCCCTCCACGTCCGGGACGGTCTCGATGTCGAACACCAGGATCGGGATCATGGTCAGGCGGGAAAGACCCCGGTCGACAAGTAGCGGTCGCCGCGGTCGCAGACAATGTGGACGATGACGGCATCCTTCACTTCCGAGGAGACGCGCATCGCGGCGGCAAGCCCGCCGCCGGAGGAAATGCCGGCGAAGATGCCCTCCTCGCGCGCGAGGCGCCGCGTCATCTCTTCGCTCTCC
>JBDTXQ010000070.1:0-9509 GCA_040006115.1 Usitatibacter sp. | reverse complement strand
TCCGACCTGCCCCGTTGAGGCCTCCGTCGCCGCGCTGAAATTCCTCCTGCTCGCCGCGGCCGTCGGTTATCTCGGCGTCACGGCGCTCGTCTGGCTCGCGCAGGAGCGCCTGCTTTTCTATCCGCAGCCCGTCGCGCCGCCGCCCGTGGCGCCGCCGGGCTGGCGCATCGAGGAAGTCGAATTGCGCTCGCGCGACGGCACACGCCTCGTGGGCGTGATGGTCGTTCCACCGGTCGCGCGGCCCGGGCTCGTCATCTACTTCGGCGGCAATGCGCAGGAGGCGACCTCGTTCGCGCCCTCGGCGATGGCCACCTACGGCGAGCGCGCCGCGCTCCTCGTGAATTACCGCGGCTATGGCGCGAGCGAGGGCCGCCCGGGCGAGGCGAGCCTGGTGAGCGACGGCATCGAGCTATTCGACTGGGCGCGGCGCCGCGGCGACATCGACGCGTCCCGGATCGCGCTGCACGGGACGAGCCTCGGCACTGGCGTCGCGGTGCAGGTCGCGGCGGCGCGGCCCGCGCGCTGCGTCGTCCTCACGTCGCCGTTCGCGAGCGCACTCGACCTCGCGCGCGAGATTTATCCCTGGCTGCCGGTGGCATGGCTGCTGCGCCACCCATTCGATTCCGCAGCGCGCGCGCCGCAGTTGCGAATGCCGGCGCTCTTCCTCATGGGCAACGTCGACACCCTCATTGCGCCGCGCCATTCGCAGCGCCTCGCCGCTTTGTGGGGCGGGCCCGCGGAGCGCGTGACCTTCGAGGGGTTCGGGCACAACGACATCGCGCTCAACCCGCGCTATGCGGCCACCATCCGGGAATTCCTAGATCGCAACGATTGAGGCGCGGGTGCGGGCGGATTGCATGAGAAAATCCCGGCAATGCAGAACGACACCTTCCTGCGCGCCCTGATGCGCGAGCCCACGCCGCACACGCCAGTGTGGATCATGCGGCAGGCGGGCCGCTACCTTCCCGAGTACAACGAGACGAGACGCAAGGCCGGGAGCTTCCTCGCCCTCGCGAAGACGCCGCAGCTCGCGTGCGAGGTGACGCTTCAGCCCCTGCGCCGCTTTCCGCTCGACGCCGCGATCATCTTCTCCGACATCCTCACCGTGCCCGACGCCATGGGCCTGGGGCTGCATTTCGTCGAGGGCGAAGGACCCAAGTTCGAGCGCCCTCTGCGCGAGGAGAGCCAGATCGCCGCGCTCGCCGTGCCCGACCTGGAAAAGCTGCGCTACGTGTTCGAGGCAATCGCCCTGGCGAGGAAGGAGATCGCCGGAGCCGTGCCGCTGATCGGTTTCTCGGGTAGCCCGTTCACGCTCGCGTGCTACATGGTGGAGGGCGGCGGCAGCGACGACTTCCGCCTCGTGAAGACGCTTCTCTATGGCCGGCCCGACCTGCTGCACCGCATCCTCGCGGTGAACGCGCAGGCGGTGACCGAATACCTGAACGCGCAGATCGCGGCGGGTGCGCAGGCGGTCATGATCTTCGACACGTGGGGGGGCGCGCTCGCCGACGAGGCGTTCCACGAATTCTCGCTCGCGTATTCCACGCAGGTCCTCGCCGGCCTCACGCGCGTGAGCGAAGGACGCATCGTGCCGCGCATCCTCTTCACCAAGGGCGGCGGCCCATGGCTCGAGGCGATGGCCGCGAGCGGGGCCGATGCCCTGGGCATCGATTGGCAGACGAACCTGGGAGAAGCGCGCCGGCGCGTGGGCCGTGAGGTTGCGTTGCAGGGCAACCTCGACCCCATGGCACTTTTCGCGCCGCGCGAAGCCATCGAGAGGGAGGTGCAGCGCGTTCTGGACTCCTATGGAAGCGGGCCGGGACACGTTTTCAACCTGGGCCATGGCATTTCCCAGCACACGCCCCCGGAGCATGTCGCGGCGCTGGTCGATGCCGTGCATTCGCGCTCCGTCGGGGCCCACGCGGCCTAGGCGGTGTCAAGAAAAATATTTGCCACGATGTGATTGCTTATTCACACATCCGCCGTTCTCGCAGGAGCGCGTTACTTTTTTTCCGCCCCTGTAGGACATATCTGGAATTATGTTCTGGATCAATGTCTTGCGGCATCTTTAGGAGCGCGCTCGAAGGTCGCTGCGGCAACCGCCCACGCGCGGCGATGCGCCCGGGCGGACGTATTCACAGACTTATCCACAGCCTTTTCGGGCCCTGTTTTCACTCTTGAAAATCGCCCGAGTCGCCCTAGATGTGCCGCTCGACGACGCGTTCGATTTTCGCGTCCCCGACGACGTGCAAGTCGCTGTGGGAAGCCTCGCGGTGGTGCCCTTCGGGCGTGCGCGCAAGGTTGGCGTGGTGGTGGGCCTCGCCGCGGAGAGCGCGGTGCCGGCGGAGCGGCTGCGCGCCATCGAATCGTTGGTAGCGGACGTCCCCCCATTGGGACAAGCCGAGCTCGATCTCTTCGAATTCTGCGCGCGCTATTACCTGCGTCCGTTGGGCGAAGTATTCGGCGCGGCGTTGCCGCCGCGCCTGCGGCAAGTGAGCCGCCGCGCCCTGGTGGCGCCGCAGCGGGCGGCCTCACCGCCGCCCGCGTTGGTCGCGACGGTCGAGCTCACCGCCGAGCAGGAGGCGGCCGTGGCGCTCGGCCTTTCCAAGGTCGATGCATTCCATCCGGTGCTCCTCCACGGCGTGACCGGCAGCGGCAAGACGGAGGTTTACCTGCGTCTCATCGGCGATACGCTTGCGCGCGGGCGCCAGGCGCTCTTCCTCGTGCCCGAGATCGGGCTTACGCCGCAATTCGAAGAACACGTCGCGAGCCGCTTTCCCGGCGCGCGGCTCGCTGCGGCCCATAGCCACCTGAGCGAGGGCGAGCGGGCCGCCGCGTGGCTCGCCGCCCAGTCGGGGGCGGCGCATATCGTGTTGGGGACCCGCCTTGCGGTGCTCATGCCGTTCCGCGATCTGGGCCTCATCGTCGTGGACGAGGAGCACGACCTCTCGTACAAGCAGCAGGAGGGGCTGCGCTACTCGGCGCGCGACACTGCGGTGAGGCGCGCCCAGCGCCTCGGCATTCCGGTCGTGCTCGGGTCGGCGACCCCGTCCCTCGAGAGCTACGCCAACGCGCGCGAGGGCCGCTATGCGCTCGCCGAGCTCACCACGCGCGCGGCGAGCGGCGCGGAAATGCCCGCGGTGCGCACCGTCGACACGCGCGCGGACCGTCCCCAGGACGGCTTCACGTTCGCGCTCGCAACCGCGATTCGCGCCCGCCTCGCGAGAGGCGAGCAATCGCTGGTCTTCCTCAACCGGCGCGGCTTCTCGCCGGTGCTTTTCTGCCGCGCCTGCGCGTGGCACTCCACCTGCAAGCGCTGCACCGCGAACCTGGTGATGCATCTGGGCGCGCGCGAGATGCGCTGCCATCACTGCGGCCATCGCGAAAGAATTCCGGCCGCGTGCCCGAGCTGCGGGTCCACCGACCTCGCGCCCATCGGGCACGGCACGCAGCGCGTCGAGGACACGATGCGCGCGCTCTTTCCCGAGGCTCGCATCGCGCGGGTGGACCGCGACTCCACGGCGCGCAAGGGTTCGCTGCGCGGCGTGCTGGAGCAGGTGCGCAAGGGCGAGATCGACATCCTGGTCGGCACGCAGATGCTCGCCAAGGGCCACGACTATCCCAATCTCACGCTGGTGGGCGTGCTCGACAGCGACAGCGCGCTCTTCAGCGCCGACTTTCGCGCCGCTGAGCGCCTCTTTGCCCAGCTCGTGCAAGTGTCGGGGCGTGCGGGGCGCGCCGAGCGGCCGGGTGAAGTGCTGATCCAGACGGACTTTCCGGGCCATCCGCTCTACGCGGCGGTGGCACGCCAGGATTTCGCGCGCTTTGCCGCGGACGCGCTCGAGGAACGGCGCCTCGCGGGATTCCCGCCCTTCTCGCACCTCGCCTTGCTGCGCGCCGAATCGAAGAAGGCGGGCGAGGCGGCTGACTTCCTCAAGATGGCGGCGCGCATCGGGAAGAGGGTGACCGCGCGCTCAGGCGGCGAGCGCGTCGAGGTGTTCGACCCGGTGCCCGCGCCGCTCGAGCGCAAGGCGGGTTTCGAGCGTGCCCAGCTCCTGGTGCGCGCGGGAACGCGTGCCGCGCTGCAGCCCTTCCTCCAGGCATGGAAGGCCGAGCTCGCGGCAAAGGGCGTTCGCAACGTGCGCTGGTCCCTCGACGTGGATCCGCAGGAAGTCTGAACGTCCGGGGAGCGCCATCGCGCCCCGTATAATGGGCGTTTGGATTCTCCCCTGCGCTAGTGCCTTCCCCCGACTCGAAAACGCGCCTCGCCGTCCTCGTCCAGGATGCCGTGCGCAAGGCCTTTCCCGACGCCGACGCCGTGGTCGAGCTTGACCGGCCGAAGAACGCCGAGCACGGCGACTTCGCGACCAACGTCGCCCTGCAGCTCGCGAAGCGCGTCGGCAGGAAGCCACGCGAGGCGGCCGAGGCGATCCTCGCCGCGCTCGCCTCCAATGCCGACATCGCGCGCACCGAGATCGCGGGCCCGGGCTTCATCAACTTCACGCTCTCCGCGGCATCGCGCTTGGCGGTGGTGGGAGAGATCCAGCGTGCCGGCGCCGCTTTCGGCCGCGGCGTCGCGGGCGCGGGCCGCAAGATCCTGGTGGAGTTCGTGTCGGCGAACCCGACCGGCCCGCTGCACGTGGGCCACGGGCGCCAGGCCGCGCTCGGCGACGCGATCTCCTCGCTGCTGCAGTGGCAGGGCTGGGAGGTGACGCGCGAGTTCTACTACAACGATTCGGGTAACCAGATCGCGAACCTCGCGCTCTCCGTGCAGGCGCGCGTGAGACAGGCCCGCGGCGAGAAGGCCGAGGTGCCGAAGGACGGCTATCTCGGCGACTACATCCACGAGATCGCGCGCGAGTACGTGGCCGCGCACTTCGGCGACGTCGCGGGCGACAACCTCGAGCAGATCCGGCAATTCGCGGTCGGGTACCTGCGCAACGAGCAGGACATCGACCTGCGTGCATTCGGCGTCAAGTTCGACTCCTATTTCCTCGAGAGCTCGCTCTACACCGACGGCAAGGTCGACGAGACGGTCACGATGCTCGAGCGCGCCGGCCACTCCTACGAGCACGAAGGCGCGCTGTGGCTGCGCACCACCGATTTCGGCGACGACAAGGACCGCGTGATGCGTAAGTCCGACGGCACGTACACGTACTTCGTGCCCGACGTCGCCTACCACCTCGACAAGTTCCGCCGCGGCTTCCACGCCGCGGTGAACGTGCAGGGCTCCGACCACCATTCGACGGTCACGCGCGTGCGCGCCGGCCTGCAGGCCCTCGCCGCCGGCGTCGCGGGGGGGTATCCGGACTACGTGCTGCACCAGATGGTGACGGTGATGAAGGGCGGCGAAGAGGTGAAGATCTCAAAGCGCGCCGGCTCCTACGTGACGGTGCGCGACCTGATCGACGAGGTGGGGCGCGACGCGGTGCGCTATTTCTTCATGATGCGGCGCATCGACTCGCAGTTGGTCTTCGACATCGACGTGGCAAAAAGCCAGACCGACGACAACCCGGTGTACTACGTGCAGTACGCGCATGCGCGGCTATCCAGCGTGCTGCGCGAATGGGGCGGCGACGCGGCGACGCTCACCGGCGCGGACCTCTCCGCGCTCACCTCCCCGTACGAGATCGCGCTCGCGCAAAAGCTCGCCGAATTTCCCGAGGTGATGGCGCGCGCCGCGGCGGAATTCTCGCCCCACCTGGTTACCTACTACCTGCATGACGACGTGGCGGCACGGCTTCATACCTACTACAATGCCGAGCGCTTCCTCGTCGAGGACGAGGCCCTGAAGAAGGCGCGCCTCGCGCTCGTCGCCGCGACGCGCCAAGTTCTCGCCAACGGCCTTGCCGTCCTGGGCGTGGGCGCTCCCGAGAGAATGTGATGGCCAAGGATTACAAGGATTCTCCCGCGCCGCGCGCCGACAGCCGCCTCAGCCACCCGCTGCTGCTCGGCGTGATCATCGGGCTGCTGCTCGGCATCGTGATCTCGCTGGCCGTGGCCTTGTGGCTGAACCGGCTGTCGAATCCTTTCGTCGATAAGGGCAAGGCCGTCGAGCCCGCACCCAAGATCGCGCCGGCGCAGCCGCCCGCGCCGCCGAGCGCCGCAAAGGCCGCCGAGGAAGCCGCCAAGGCCGCCGACGAGGGCAAGGGCGCCAGGGCGCCCACAAAGGCCGGCGAGCGCCCCCGCTTCGAGTTCTACAATATCCTGCCTGGCGACAAGGAGCCGGGCAACAAGGGGGCGACGGCCGCCAAGGCGAGCGCAGCGCCGCCGGCGCCCGCGCAGCCCAAACTCGGCTCCTCGCCCTCTTCGCCCAAGCCGCATTCGGGCGACGTGTACTGGCTTCAGGCGGGCGCCTTCTCGGAAGAGAAGGAGGCTGACAACCTAAAGGCGAAGATTGCGTTTACAGGACTGGAGGCTTCGGTGCGCGCGGTCAACATTCCCGACAAAGGGACCCTGTATCGCGTGCGCCTGGGTCCCTACCAGAGCCTCGACGATGCGAACCGCATCAAGAGCGCGTTGTCCCAGAACGGCGTCGGCGCGGCCATCATCCGCACCAACGACGAAGCCAAGAACCCGTAAAAGGAATTGTTCATGTCATTGCGCAGAGTGCTTTCCCTGTTCGTCGCCGTGCTTGCCTTCGCGGGCGTCGCCGCGGCGCAGAGCCCGGCTGGATTCTCGATGCTCACCCCGCCGCAACCCACCGAGGGCAACGGGAAGATCGAGGTGATCGAGTTCTTCTGGTACGGCTGCCCGCACTGTTATGCGCTGGAGCCCGCGGTGAGCGCGTGGCTGAAGACCGCGCCCAAGGACGTCGTGTTCAAGCGCGTGCCGGCGATCCCGAGCGATTCGTGGGCGAGCCCCGCGGTGATGTACTACACCTTCGAGGCCATGGGCCTTCTCGACCAGTACCACACGAAGATCTTCGACGCCATGCACAAGCAGAACGTGAACCTTTCCACCAAGGCGAAGCGCGACGAATGGCTGAAGGCGAACGGCATCGATCCGGTGAAGTATGCCGAGGTCGAGAAATCCTTCACCGTGTCGACCAAGGTCGCGCGCGCGAAGCAGCTCACGCAGGCCTACAAGGTGGACAGCGTCCCGCGCTTCTTCGTGAACGGCAAGTACGTGGTCTCGATGGAGCAGGCAGGAAGCCCCGACAAGATCTTCCCGACGATCGACCAGCTCATCCCGGTCGCGCGCAAGGAAAAGAGCTGACGCGATGAAGGTCTTCCTCACCGGCGCCTCGAGCGGCATCGGTGAGGCGCTCGCGCGTCACTACGCGGCCCGGGGAGCGACCCTCGGCCTCTTCGCAAGGCGCGCCGATCTGCTGCGCACCCTCAAGGATTCGCTCCCCGCACCCGCCGAGACCTACGCGGGCGATGTGCGCGACATCGCCGCGCTGAAGTCCGCGGCCGGCGATTTCATCGCGCGCCACGGCGTGCCCGACCTCGTGATCGGCAACGCCGGCGTTTCCTACGGAACGCTCACCGAGATCGCCGAAGATGCGGCGACCTTCCGCGAGATCCTCGACGTGAACGTGGTGGGCCTCGTGAACACCTTCCACCCGTTCATCGAGCCCATGCGCGCGCGCGCGCGCGGCAGGCTCGCGGGAATCGCGTCGGTGGCTGGGATTCGCGGGCTGCCGGGCTCTTCGGGGTACAGCGCGTCGAAAGCGGCGGCGATCAGCTACCTCGAGGGGCTGCGCCTCGAGCTGCGCCGCTCGGGCGTGAAGGTGTCCACCATCTGCCCCGGCTTCATCAAGACGCCGATGACGGCGAAGAATCCGTATCCGATGCCCTTCATCCTCGAGGCCGGCGATGCGGCGCTGCGCATCGCGCGAGCGCTCGACGCGGGCCGCACCTATGCGATCGTGCCCTGGCAGATGGCGATCGTGGGGAGCGTGCTGCGCGTGCTGCCCAACTCCGTCTACGACCGCATGCTCTCCGGCATGGGCCGCAAGCCGCGCAAGAGGTAAGTCAGCCGCCTTTCTCGGGGAGAGGGTGGATGTTGTCGACCCAGAAGACTTCCTCGGGCTTCTCGGCCACCGGGATGTCGAGATTCACGACCACCGGCTCCTGGCCGCTCCTCAGCAGCACGCACTCGAGAGGCTCATCGGCGTTCGCGTTCATCTCCTGGTGCGGCACGAAGGGCGGCACCCAGATGAAGTCGCCCGGCCCGGCCTCGGCTGTGAACTCCAGCGCCTCGCCCCAGCGCATGCGCGCTCTTCCCTTCACCACGTAGATCACGCTTTCCACGGGGCCGTGGTGGTGCGCGCCGGTCTTCGCGTTGGGCAGGATGTTCACGGTGCCCGCCCAGATCTTCTCGGCGCCCACGCGCGCGAAGTTGATCGCCGCCGCGCGCGACATGCCCTGGGTCTGCGGCACGTTCCGGTCGAGCTCGTGCGCGTGCACGACGCGCACCCCGTGGTGCTTCCAATCGTGTTGGCTCATAGCTGCTCCGTCTCGCTTTGCGTGGGGCGCCACACGAGCAGGCGCTTCTCCACCTTGGTGACCGCGAAGTCCAGGACCAGCGCGAACGCGGTTAGGACCAGGATGCCCGCGAACACCGTGTTGATGTCGAACGCGCCCTCGGCCTGCTGGATGAGGTAGCCGATGCCGCTCGCCGATCCGAGGTACTCGCCCACCACCGCGCCCACGAACGCCATGCCCACCGCGATGTGCAGGCTCGAGAACACCCACGAGGTTGCCGACGGAAGGTACACGTGGCGCAGGAGCTGCTTCCTGTTCGCGCCCAGCATGACGGTGTTGCTGAGGACCACGGGGCTTACCTCCTTCACGCCCTGGTAGACGTTGAAGAACACGATGAAGAAGACGAGCGTCACGCCGAGCGCCACCTTCGACCAGATGCCCAGGCCGAACCACACCATGAAGATCGGCGCGAGGACGACGCGCGGCATCGCGTTCATCGCGGTGATGTAGGGATCGAAGAGCGCGGACGCGGTGGGCGAGAGCCCGAGCCAGAGGCCCATGGCGAGGCCCGCCACCGAACCAATCACGAACGCGAGCGCGGTCTCCTGGAGCGTCACCCAGAGGTGCTTGTAGATCCCGCCCTCCGAGAACCACACCCAGATCACGCCAAAGATCCTCACCGGCTCGCCAAAGAAGAAGGCGGCGCGGTCGGGGTTGTCCCAGACGAAGGGCGGGACGAGGCCCGGCTGCGACAGCACCTGCCACGCGACGAAGATCGCAACCAGCATCGCGACCTGCACCAGCCGTAGCGTCGAGCGCTTCATCGTCCCGACATCCTGTTCTTCGTCTGCGCGTAGCCCTTCAGCACCTCCTCCTTCATCGAATGCCAGATGCGGTCGTGCAGCTCGACGAAGCGCGGCGAGAGGCGGATCTCCTGCACGTCGCGCGGCCGTGGCAGGTCAATGGCGAATTCTCCGATCGGATGCGTCGCCGGGCCGGCCGAGAGCACCACCACGCGATCCGAGAGCGAGATCGCCTCCTCGAGGTCGTGGGTGATGAAGATCACGCTCTTCCGGT
>JBDTXQ010000069.1:0-9577 GCA_040006115.1 Usitatibacter sp. | reverse complement strand
GGAGGCGAAAGTCTCGGAGATGGGAATCAAGCTGCGCGAGCGGCTGCTGCCGGACTTCGAGGCCCTGGGTCTGGAGCTTTGCGAAGTGCAGGTGCAGGACATCGGGCTCCCCGAGGAAGTCGAGAAGGCGATCGACAAGCGCGGCGCCATCGCCGCGGTCGGCAACATGCAGGCCTACACGCAGTACGAGACCGCATCGTCGATCCGCGACGCCGCCAACAATCCCGGCGGCGCCGCCGGCGTGGGCGTGGGCCTGGGCGCGGGAATCGCCATGGGCGCGAACATGATGAACAGCATGTCGGGTGCGGCGGGAATGTCGGGCGCGGCTTCGCCGCCGCCGATTCCGGGCGGCGTCGCCTTCCACGTCGCCGTGGGGCAGAGCCAGTCGGGGCCTTTCGACATGGCCGCGCTCCAGCAGCAGGCCGCCGCGGGCCAGCTCACGCGCAACTCGCTCGTGTGGAAGAACGGCATGGCGCAATGGGTGAAGGCGAGCGACGTGCCCGAGCTCGGGGCGCTGTTCGCGAACGTACCGCCGCCGATTCCGCAGTGACTCAGGTTGCACCCATCCCGGTGGGGGAAGTCCTGGGCTTCATCAAGACCTTCCCCTGCGCCGGCTGCGGCGCGAAGCTTTCCTTCGCGCCGGGCACGCGCAACCTCAAGTGCGAGTTCTGCGGCACCCAGAACGCCATCGCCGAGGACGACGCGCGCATCGAGGAGCTCGACTTCGACACCTTCCTCAAGGCGCTCGAGGGCAAGCAGGAGACCTTCGAGGAGGAGCACGTGCGCTGCGACAAGTGCGGCGCCGAGCAGAACCTCCCGGGCAACCTGTTCGCCTCGATGTGCACGTTCTGCGGCGCGGGCATCGTCTCGAAGAGCTACGCCAACCGCCGCATCAAGCCCAAGTCGCTCATCCCCTTCAAGGTCGACCGCAGGCGCGCGCAGGACGAGTTCCGCCGCTGGGTGAAGGGCCTGTGGCTCGCGCCCGGCGAGCTGAAGAGATATGCGCAGAGCGACGCGGGCGTGACCGGGACCTACATCCCGTTCTGGACATACGACTGCCGCACCTCGAGCGACTACCAGGGCGAGCGAGGCGAGGACTACTACACCAACGAGACCTCCACTGCGCGCAATGCGCAAGGCGAATCGGTCACGCAGACGCGGCGCGTGAAGCAAACCACGTGGACTCCCGCGTCGGGGCAGGTTGACCACTTCCACGACGATGTGCTGGTGCTCGCCTCGCAGTCATTGCCGGGCGAGCTGCGCGGCGCGACCATGGAGTGGAAGCTGAAGGAAGGGCTCGTGCCGTTCAAGCCGGAATTCGTGAGCGGCTTCCGCGCCGAGGCTTACCAGATCGGCCTGAAGGACGCCTTCCCCCTCGCCAAGAAGCAGGTCGACGCGACGGTGTACTCGCTGGTGCGCAAGGATATCGGCGGCGACCAGCAGCGCGTGCACGACATCTCGACCCGCTACGACGAGGTGCGCTTCAAGCATGTGCTGCTGCCGGTGTGGATCTCCGCCTACCGCTTCCGCGACAAGACCTACCGCTTCCTCGTGAACGGGCAGACCGGCGAAGTCGCCGGCGAGAGCCCGCTCTCGTGGCAGCGCGTCTCGCTCCTCGTGTTCGCGGTGATCGTCTTCCTGCTGATCGTCCTCTGGCTAGGGAGCCATTGAGTGCGCCGCGCGGCGCCGACATCGCCGGGTTCGGATGAGCTTCCTCTTCAGTGCTGTGATCGGTCGACGACCAGGCGCTTGTACAGGCGGTGCCACTTCTCGTAGTCGTCGATCGCCGCGCGCGCGTCGATGATCTTGACGGCGCGTCCCTCGCGCACCAGGCGGCGCACCGGCGTGTCGTAATCCCTGTTCGCCGGCACGCGGTTCACTTCGGTGTAGAAACGCTGGCCCTCGCCCAGCATGTAGTCGTGGAAGAGCGCCGCCGCGTGCGGATGGGGCGCTCGCCGCGACACCGCCACCGCCGATGGCAGTACGACGGCGGGCGCCAGCACGAACCAGTCGACCGGCGCGGACTTGGCTTTCATGCGCTCGGCGTCGTGGCTGTAGATCCCGAGCATGAGCGGGATCTCTCCGGCCGCGACCAGGGCCGCGCTGTGGTTGTGGCCGGTGCGCACCGCGACGCCCTGATCGCCCAGGCGCCGGAAGAGGTCGAGGCCCGGTTTCTCGCCCATCGACTCGACGAGCGCCGCGAACCACTCGACATTGGTCGCTTCCATGCCGAGGCGGCGCTTCCATTTCGGGTCGAGGAGGTCCTCCCAGGCCCGCGGCACATCCGCGGGCTTCACCAGGTTTGTGTTGTACGCGTATACGAGGAGGTTCAGCCGGTCCGGCACCCATTCCCCGTGAGCCGGAAGCGTCTCGGGCAGCAGCGTCTCGGCGGCGAGGGGCGAGCCGATCCTTTGCAACAGCTTTTCCCGCGCGAGGACCTCGATCTGGGGCGCGTTGGTTTCGAGCACGTCGAACTCGAAACGCCCACCGCGCGTCTCGCTCATCACGCGCTGCAGGATGTGCGCCTGGCTCCCGCGCCAGAACTTCACGGTGACGCCATAGCGCTGGTTGAAATCCGCGGCGAGCTTGAGCTGGTCGTCCTGAGTGAGCGACGAGTACAGCATCAGCTCGCCCTCGGCCTTCGCGCCGGCGACGAGGCGGGCGGTGCGTTCGGCTCCGCGGTACGCGGCGACCGCGGCGACCGCGGGCGTGGGCTCGACCGCGGCGCTCCCGGTCGCGACGGCGAGGAAGGCGAGGAGAAGGAAACGCGACGCCATGGCGCCTGCGAGCCTAGAGGTGCAGCAGCCTTGCGGCATTCTCGCCGAGAATCATGTCCTTCTGCCGAGCATCGAGATCCTTGCGCTCACGGATGGTCGAGACCGTGTGCGGGAACTCCGAATCGAAGTGCGGATAGTCGCTCGCCATCAGGATATGGTCCGCTCCCAGCTCCTTCACGGCGCGGGTGAGGTCGCCCTCGTCGGCTTCGCATGTCGTGTAGCAATTGCGCCGGATGTATTCCGAAGGCGCCATCTTCATCATCGCCGAGATCTGCGGAAAGTCCTTCGCCCACTCCCAGTCGTCGTCCATGCGGTGCATCCAGTACAGGAGCCACTCGGTGCTGCATTCGAAGAACACCACCTTCAGCTTCGGGAACTTCTCGAACACGCCGCCCAGCACCAGCGCCACGAGCGCGGCGCTGCTATTGGTGGGGCGTCCCAGCACATGCGTCTTGTAGAAGTTGTCGAACCGGTCGATGAGCTCGCCGTTGCTGTTCGGATGGCACATGAGCGGTATGCCGAGCTCTTCGGCGGCCTGGTAGTAGGGAAAGTAAGCCGGATCGTCCATGTTGCGCGTGCCGCAATAGGGCGCGAGATGCGAAGCCTTGAAGCCGTGCTCCTCGACGCAGCGGTGGAGCTCCCCGGCCATCGCTTCCGGGCAGCCCGCGGGCGACATCGCGCAGGGCAGGAAGACATCCTCATGCCCCTTCACCAGCTTTGACACCCAGTCATTGAAGAGCCGCGCGCACTCCCGCCCCAAGCCGCCGATGTTCGAGGTCGCGATCGTGATCTGCGTGGGGAAGATGAGTTGCTTGTCGATGCCTTCCTTCGCGATGTCCTCGCGCCGGCGCGCCATGTCGTAGCCGCCCACCTGCCGTGCGGCGACCTCCCCGCCGCGCCAGTTCGTCTTCGGGTCGTAGATGTACGGATGCCGGTGCGCGGCATGGCCCTGCGGGCTGATGGGATCGAGCGAATGCAGGAATTTGGTGTTGTGGGTGCGGCCATCGTTCAGCCGCACCGGCCGGAAGCGCTCGTAAGCGCCGTCCAGCCGGTACACCTCGTCCATGAAATAGCCCTCCCGCAGGTGGGAGTCGAAGTCCACGATCATGGTGCCTCCAGCGTGGTGGTGCGTCGCTGCATTCGAGTTCAGGCCTGCTTCAGCATCGTTTCGCCGTCGGAGACCTCGAATTTGCCGGGCGCCTCGACGTTGAGCGTCTTCACCACGCCGTCGTCCACCAGCATCGAAAAGCGCTGGCAACGCATGCCCATGCCGCGCGCGTTCAGGTCGAGCTCGAGGCCGAGCTTCTTCGTGTACTCGGCGCTGCCGTCGGCCATGAAGCGGATCATGCCGTTGGCCTTCTGGTCGCGCGCCCACGCGCCCATCACGAACGGGTCGTTGGCCGCGAAGCACCACACCTCGTCCACGCCCTTCGCCTTGAGCGCGTCGATGTTCTTCAGGTAGCTCGGCACGTGCTTGGCTGAGCAGGTCGGCGTGAAGGCGCCGGGAAGCCCGAAGATCGCGATCTTCTTGCCCTTCGCCTGGTCCTGCACCTTGAACGTGTTGGGACCCACGGTGCAGCCGTGGCCCTCGACCTCGACGAATTCCTGCACGGTGCCTTCGGGAAGCTTGTCGCCGACCTTGATCGTCATGTTTCTTCTCCTGTTGGAAAGGGTGCTGCGGAAAGAATTCAGGGTGCGGTGATCGAGGCGACCCTGCGCAAGCTCGCCAGCGCCACGCCGGCCGCCACGAACGCGCCGCCAATGCCGCGGTTCACCCAGCGCAGCTGCTTCGGCTCGCGCATGAGGCGCAGCACCTTCGCGGCGAGCGCGGTGTAGCCCATCATCACGGCGAGGTCCACCGCGAAGGTCGTGCTGGCGAATATCGCGTACTGGGCAAGCTGCGGGCGCGCGACGTCGATGAACTGCGGCAGGATCGCGGCGAAGAAGATGATGCCCTTGGGGTTGGTCGCGTTCACCCAGAAGCCGCGCATGAACACTTCGCGCGGGGTGTGCGCGTTGTCGTCGCGGTCTTCCTCGAAGCTGCGCGGGGCCGCGCGCCAGGTGACGATGCCGAGGCAGACGAGGTAGATCACGCCCAGCCACTTGACCGCGGTGAAGAGCGTCTCCGAAGCGAGGAGGATCGTGCCCAGGCCCAGCGCCACGACGATCACCACCAGCACGTTCGCCACCTGCATGCCGACGCCGTTCCAGAGGCCCAGGCGGAAGCCATGGTGCAGCCCGCTCGAGATGCTCGAGAAGACGCCCGGACCCGGCGAGAGCGACAGGATGACCGTGGCGATGAAATAGGTGACCCAGACCGACAGTTCCATCAACGTCCCCGTTCGATGGCCCGCTTCGCCATGCGGTCGATGAGGGCCGGGGCAAGAAGCTTGAGCCAGAGGCCCATTTTACCGCGAGCCGTCATGACCACTTCACGCTCGCGTCCCTCGATGGCCTTCACGATGCGGCGCGCGCAAACCTCGACGCTCATCACTTCGCCCTCCTTCACGGGGCTCAACATGATGGGCTTGCCGTCGGGCCCGGAGGCGTTCTCGCGGATGCCGGTGGAAACGAAACCGGGATAGATCATCGTGACGGTGACGCCGCTGCCGTCCAGCTCGATCCTGAGCGAGTCGAAGAAGCCGCGCATGGCATGCTTGCTCGCGGCATACCCGGTGCGCGTCGGAACCCCGACCATCCCGGCCAGGCTCGCTACGCCGACCAGGCGCCCGCGCGATTGGCGCAGGTGCGGGAGCGCGTGGCGCGTGCAATAGACGGCGCCCATATAGTTCACCTGCATGATGCGCTCGAGGATCGACATGTCCTCGATGTCCTCGAAGCGCGCCCACATGCTGACGCCCGCGTTGTTGACCAGCGTGTCGAGGCGGCCGAAGGCGAGCACCGCGCCCGCGACGATCGCCTGGCAATCGCGCTCGTTCGCCACGTCGGCGCGAACGCACACCACCGAAGCGCCGGCGTCCCGGCAATCCCGGGCGACCGCTTCCAGCTCCTTCTCGTTCCTTGCCGCGAGCACGAGCTTGGCGCCCTGCGCCGCGAGCTGGCGCGCGAGCTCGGCGCCGATGCCCTTCGACGCCCCGGTGATCGCAACGACGTTGTCCTTCACTTGTCCGTCTCCGGATCGGGGATGTGGTTGAAGGCGATGTGCAGGCCGCCGCGCTCGCGCGCCTTGTGGGCGCTCGCGAAATAGACCGCCTGCTTGCCGAAGCGCGCGTTCAGCCTGTCCACCGCCGTGTAGAGGCTCTTCGACTTGTCCTCGGACGCGAAGAGCGACCCGGTGTGGTCTTCCTCGCTCACCAGGTCGGAATACACCATGCCGACCTTGAGGATGGTGCGCGTCTCGCGCGGACGCTGGCTCCAGAGCTTCTCGAGGGCGTGCAGGAAAGTCTTGGTGTCCTGCGTGTCGACCAGGCGCATCTCGCTTGCCCAGTGGCCGCCGTCCAGGTACTTCAAGTCGATGGCGAGCCGCGAGGCGTAGAACCCTGCCTTGCGCAGGCGCATCGCCGCCTTCTGCGTGAGGCGGTTCAGCACGGCGAGGGCGTGCTCGGGATTGCGATGGTCCGGGCCGAGCACGCTCGAGTGCGAAATCGACGAGGTGTCGCTTTCGCGCTCGCGCTGCTCCTCGCCGCGGATGCGGCTCCACATGATGTCGCCGCCCACGCCGCCCCAGATGGCGTGCAGCTCCTCGCGAGATCTCGCGGCGAGGTCGCGTACCGTGCGGATGCCGTGGCGGTGCAGGCGCTTTTCCATCTGCTGGCCCACGCCGGAGAGAGCGCGCACCTCGAGCCCGAACAGGCGCTCGGGCAATTCGGACTCCTCGATCATCACCAGGCCGTCGGGCTTCACCATGTCGGAGGCAGTCTTGGCGATGAAGGTGTTGGGGCCGATGCCGATGGAGGTGCGCAGGTATTCGCCGACCTGCGAGGCGAGGGCGGCCTTCACCTTCCTCGCGGTCTCCAGGGCGCGCGCCGGCTCGCGCCAGCGCCCGGTGAGCTCGCAGTCCATCTCGTCGATGGAGAGCACGGCGCGCACCGGCACGACGGTATCGACGACGGCGACCGCGCGGTGGTGGTATTCGATGTAGGTCTCGTGGCGCGCGACCACGAACTCGATCCCGGGACACAGACGGCGCGCCTCGGCGACCTTGGTGCCGGTCTTCACGCCGAACCTCTTGGCCTCGACGCTCGCGGCGATGCATACGGTGGTCTCGGCGAGCATCGGCACGACGCCCAGGGGCTTGCCGCGCAGGCGCGGCTCGACCTGCTGCTCGACCGACGCGAAATACGAGTTGAAGTCGACGAGGAGCGAGCGCAGCGTCACGGACGCGGCATGGCGATGGGGCGGTTGGTCGCCTCCATGAACTTGCGGCGGAAAACGAGCGGATCGGCGATGTTGGCGATCGGCGCAACGGAGGTGCCGGCGCCCGAGATGAAGATGGTGCCGAAGTTGAGGAAGCGCCCCCACACGCCCTGCTCGACCTTGAGCGCCTCGACCTTGTCGAGGTTGATCTCGACGGTGTGCCGCTTCACGAAGCCGCTCTTGGCGATCACGCGCCGGTTGGTGATGGCGAGCTCGGTGGAGCGCACGCGGATCCACGCCATAGCGAGGAACACGATGCCCACGGCCACGATCAGCGTCGCCACGCCCAGCAGCACGAGGGGAAATTGCGACCACCACGAGACATGGGCGCGATGGATGAGCGTTTCGCCCTCGACCAGGGATTCGTCGATATAGGACACGTCAGCTCCCGAGGTCGGACGCGGCGAGGTAGAGGTGCACCAGCGCCTCGAGGCCGCGCGCGTCCTCGTCGTCGAAGCGCCCGGCCCTCGGGCTGTCGAGGTCGAGGACGCCGACGACGCGCCCGTCGGCGACGATCGGAACTACGACCTCGCTTGCCGAAGCCGAATCGCAGGCGATGTGGCCGGGGAACTGGCTCACGTCGGCAACGACGATGGTGCGCCGCTCGCGCGCGGCCGTGCCGCACACGCCCCTGCCGAGGGCGATGCGCACGCAGGCGGGCTTGCCCTGGAAGGCGCCGAGCACGAGCTCGCCGCCCTTCATCCAGTAGAAGCCTGCCCAGTTGAGGGCGGGGAGCCCGTGGAATAGGAGCGCGGCGAGGTTGGCCGAGTTGGGGGTCGCGTCGCGTTCGCCTTCGAAAAGGCCGCGCGCCTGGGACGCGAGCTCGGAGTACTGGTCGCGCTTGGACTGGAGGGGGTGGACGGGAGCCGTCGCGAACATGGGGGCCTCGATCGCTTTCGCGATTTTACCCCGTCTCGCGACGGCCCCCCGTTTGGGTTACTTGACGGTCTGCTTGTCGTGCTTCTCGCGATTGATCTTCCGGCTCTGCTTGTTCTGCGCCTTGGCGAGCTTGGCGCGCTCCTTCGCAGTCACCTTGCCGTCGGCCTTGGCCTTGTTTTCCATCGCCTGGATCTTGGCCTGGCCGCGCTCGAGCTTGGCGGTTTCCCTGGGGGTGAGTTGGCCGGAGGCGACGCCCTGCTGGATGCGCGCTTCCTGGTTGGCCTGGCGCTGGTCGAAGGTCGGGGTATTCACCTGCGCCGCGACCGGCAGGGCGAGGGCGGCCAGGACGGCCGCGATGAGTGTGGTTTTCATTGTATTTCTCCTGTCGGGATTGAGGGCAATGTGCATGGGCACACTGGCTTTAACGGAACTGGGGCGGCGGCGTTGACGTCCGTATAATTCACCCATGCCCGAGTCTTTCGCTCCGCCCGTCGCCGCGAAGAAGCCCAAGGCGATGACCCGGTTCGGCGACCGGCGCATCGACCCCTATTCCTGGCTTCGCGACAAGTCCGACCCCGCCGTCGTCGAGTACCTGAACGCGGAGAACCGCCACACCGAGGCGGTGATGAAGCCGCTCGAGGGCTTTCGCGAGGTGCTCTACAAGGAGATCCTCGGGCGCATCAAGGAAAACGACGAGAGCGTCCCCTATTTCCGCCACGGCTACTGGTACTACCAGCGCGAGGTCGAGGGGCTGCAATACCCGATCTATTGCCGCCGCAGGGGCGCGATGCAAGCGCCCGAGCAGGTGATCCTCGACGTGAACGAGCTCGCGCGCGGCCACCAGTTCACCTCGGTGGGGCTGATGGACGTGAGCCCGGACGCGCGCCTGCTCGCCTATAGCGTCGACTTCACCGGGTATCGCCAGTACGCGCTGCACGTGAAGGACCTCGCGAGCGGCGAGCTCCTCCGCGACACGGCGGCGCGGGTCACGTCGAGCGCATGGGCCGCGGACAGCAGGACGCTCTTCTACGTGGAGGAGCACGAGACCACCAAGCGCAGCTACCGCCTGCATCGCAGGGTGCTGGGGTCGCCGGCGCAGCCATTCCTCTACGAGGAGGCCGACGAGCGCTTCGACATCGGCGTGGGCGATACGCGCAGCGGGCGCTACGTGGTGCTTGGCGCGCACAGCAAGGACACCTCCGAGATGCGCATCCTCGCCAGCGACGATCCCCAGGGGGATTTGCGCGTGGTCGAGCCGCGCCGCGCCGGGCACGAGTACTACCTGGACCATCGCGGCGACGAGTTCTTCATCCGCACCAACGACAAGGGCGCCAACTTCCGCCTGGTGCGCGCGCCGGCGGCCGACCCCGCGCAGCGCACATGGAAGCAGATCGTCGCCCATCGCCCCCTGGTGATGCTCGAGGAGATCCACCTCTTCCGCGACTTCTGGGTTCTGGTGGAGCGCGACAAGGGCCTCCTCCATCTGCGCCTCACCGACTTCGCGTCGGGCAAGGGCCATGAGCTCGAATTCGACGAGGCGGTGT
>JBDTXQ010000068.1:0-9655 GCA_040006115.1 Usitatibacter sp. | reverse complement strand
CCCTCTGGCCCAAGCCGCTGCCGAACCACTGGCTCCTCGGCATGACGATCGGCGTATGGGTCGACGACGAGGACCACATCTGGATCATCCATCGCGGCGCTGCGACGCTGAACGAGAACGAGCGCGCGCTCGACCTGAAGAACGGCGAATGCTGCACCGCGGCGCCCCCCGTGCTGGTGTTCGACCCGGCGGGCAACCTCCTGCGCGCCTGGGGCGGCCCGGGTCCGGGCTACGAGTGGCCGCAATCGAACCACGGCGTGCACGTCGACTACAAGGGCAACGTCTGGATCGGCGGCAATGGCGAGAAGGATTCGCACCTCCTCAAGTTCACCGGGGAGGGCAAGTTCCTGATGCAAGTCGGGAAGATGGGCACGCTGAAGGGCAGCAACGATCCGGAGAACTTCGGGCGCGTAGCCAAGATCTGGGTCGATCCGAAGACCAACGAGGCCTACGTGGCCGACGGCTACCGCAACAAGCGCGTGGCGGTGCTCGACGCTGATACCGGCAAGATGAAGCGCTACTGGGGCGCGTACGGCAACAAGCCCGACGACGCCGACCTCGGCAAGTACGATCCCAAGGCGCCGCCCCAGAAGCAGTTCCGCAACCCGGTGCATTGCGTCGAGCGCAGCGAGGATGGCCTCGTGTATGTCTGCGACCGCCAGGCCGACCGCGTGCAGGTGTTCAAGCCCGACGGCACGTTCGTGAAGGAGGCGTGGTTCGCGAAGGAAACGCTTGCCTCGGGCTCGACGTGGGACATCGCGTTCTCGAAGGACCCGGCGCAGAAATACATCTTCCTCGCCGACGGCACCAATGAGAAGGTGCGCGTGGTAATGCGCGACACGCTCCAGGAAATCACCAACTTCGGCGACGGCGGACGCCAGCCCGGGCAGTTCTTCGGCGTGCACAGCATCGCCACCGACTCGAAGGGGAACGTGTACACGACGGAAACCTACGAGGGCAAGCGCGTGCAGAAGTTCGTATACAAGGGCATGGGCGACGTCGCCGCGGAGCAGGGAGTGACGTGGCCGCGTTGAGACCTTGAGCACGAAGTCCGAGACACCGGAGCACGTCCTCGAGAATATCGAGACGATCCTCGCGTTCTACAAGAAGGAGGAAGAGAACGTCTCGGCCTCCCAGCGCTTGCTCGAGCGGGCTGGCCGAGTCCTGGGGCGCCCCGCCTTCCTCGCAGCGACGCTCCTTTTCGTCGCCGCGTGGATCGGGGCGCAGGCGTTCGGCCTGCTCGACTTCGACCCAGCGCCGTTCTTCTGGCTGCAGGGCATCCTCGGCCTCAGCGCGCTGCTGATGGCGATCGTGATCCTCATCAAGCAGAACCGCCAATCGAGCATCGAGGCGACCCACGCCCACCTCGACTTGCAGGTGAACATGCTCACCGAGCAGAAGGTGAGCAAGCTGATCGAGCTGATCGAGGAGCTGCGCCGCGACCTGCCCATGGTTCGCGACCGGCGCGACGCCACGGCCGAAGCCCTGCAGGAGCCGGCCGATACGAGGGAGTTGCTGCAGACGCTCGGCGAGAAGCGCACCGAGAGGAACGCGGGGGAGGGTTAGGCGGGGCCGGGGGTCGACATCGAGCGAAAAAAAAGCCCTGCATCGCTGCAGGGCTTTTTTCTTCCTGTGCCCGGATCAGACCACCGGAATGTACTCGATGGCGCCGGTGTCGCCGTCGAGGATCATGTCGTACGGAAACCAGTAGATGGTCTCGTTGCCGTACTCGTCGTAGTAGGAGTAGCCGATCCACGTCTCGCCGAGATACGTCGACTGCGCGAGGTTGTAGGCGACGGTCTGGAAGCCGCTCGCCGGGAGCTCGGCCATCTTCTTGGTGGTCTTGTACTTCTTGACCGGGACGGCGCCCTTGTCGTCCGTGACAGTGACGCCGGCGATCTTGCCGTTCTTCACGTCGGCGGCGGCGGTGAACTTGCCGTTCTTGTGGAACACGTGCTTGCCGTTCGACTTGATCTTGTCGCCGAGCAGCGACTTGCCGTCGTGGTGCTTGTGCGCCTTCTTCTCCTTCATCTTGCCTTGGCCCTGCTCGGAGCGGTCCTTGTCCTTGCCCTTGCCCTGGGCCAAGACGGTACCCGCGCCGGCGGCGACGCTCAATGCCGCGCACAACGCGACGAAAGTTCGATTGAATCGGTGCATTTGGTAATCTCCTGTGAGAGGCGGAACTTCAGCCGTGAGGGTCAGACCGGGGTCGGGGCCGATCGTTCGGCCTCACCCCTCAACGCGCAAGGCTCATTTCGGTGCACGCGCAGGCCTTACCAGCGGCAGCTTCCCTCGCCGAACTCGTTCGCGATGAGGGGCACCACCGCGGCGAGCCCGAGGCTCTGGTACGCGGTGCGGCAATCGGGCTTGCGCGCGTTCTCGATGGCGATCTGCTCCTTGGTCTTGCGCGCGGGAGGCGCCGGCATCGGGAAGGGCAGGATCGCGCGATTGCCGGACCCCTCGCGCGCCATCGTCGCGGCGCGCTTGCGCATCGCATCGAGGTCGAGGGCCGGCGCCGTCGGATCGTAGCCCGACGAGGGATCTTGCTCGCGACTCCTGAAAGCCGGAGCCGGTGCAACGGGTGAGGGCAACGACGGCGACCTCAGCTCGGGCTGAGTCGTGGGCGCAGCCGGGGCGCGCTCGATGCGCGCCGGAGCATCGCGTTGAATCGAAGGCGCAGGCGCGATGCGCTCGATCGCGGGCGGCAGCTGCGGCGCGACGCTCTCTGGGAGCGGTACCGGCAGCGGCGGCACTTCGACCGGCGCGCGCTCCACGGGCGGCGTCGCGGGCGCGACGGGGACCACCGGCGTCTCGACACGTTGCTCGACAGGCGGCGCGACGGCGCGCTCGGGCAATAGCTTCGGCTGCACCAGCGGCACGGCGACCGCCGGTGCCTCCGCGGGCGCGCGCTGCTCGACTCGCGGCGGCGCGGGAGGCTCTTCCGCTTTGGGCGCCTCGCGTGGCAGAGCCGGTGGGGCGGGGGGAATTGGAACGGGCGCGGGTTTCACCTCCGTTGGCGGCGGCATCTTCCACGGTTGCAGTGCCTCGAGCTTGCGATCGGGAACGAGGATGCGATCGAGGAGGGGCGGAATGAAGACCGGCACATCCACCGGCGGTGGCGGGTCCGGCGGTGGTGCTTCCACCGGCGCCGCGACGGGCTCCACGCGCCTCTCAGGGATGGCGGGAGGCACGGGCGCGGGAGGCGCGAGCTTCTCGACGGTGGGTGCACGCAGCATCGGCAGGACGCGATCGATCTTGAGCGTCGGGGCGGGCTCCGAAACGTAGCCCTGCAACACCACCTGGAGCTCGCCCCACATCGCGCGGCCTTCGCGGCTGCCCCCGCTGGGTGCGCCGAAGAGCGTGATCGCGAGGCCGTGCAGCGCCATCGAGAGCAAAACGAACTCCCAGAGCGGAGGCTTTTCGAAGCGCGTCGCGCGTGATTCCCACCGCGCCGGAAGCGAAGCGGTGCGTTGGTAGGCGGAGATCGGCTTGCCCGCGAGCGGCATGGTGGAAATAGCTTACTCGACTCCGCGCAGGCGGCCGCGCGCTTGATCGCATCCTTTGCCGCAATCCACGCGGCGAGGTCCCGGCGCATCAACTCCTCGAGGGATGCCGGAGGCTGCGGGGGCTGCGCCGCGCGCGAACGATCGGCGCTCATGGCTGCGCACGCCGGTGATGGCGATGACCGACCGTCACGACGGCGTCATCGGGCCCGACGACCGCGTAGGTATCGAGCCAGCGCTCGACCGAGCGCAAGCGCCTTGCGCCGAGCTCGTGCGCGGCCCGCTGCCGCGATCGCTTGTCGAAGCGCACGATCCGGCAGCCGTTGCGGTGGTCGTGCGCCTCCGCTCCGAAATCGAGGAGGAACTCCACGGCAGCGGCAGGGATGCCGCGCTGCTGCATGCGCACGCGCGCGTGGGTAGTGAGAGGGGCGAGCATGGGAGCACCTCCAATCGTTCCTGCGGTGGCGGGAATTCATGGAGCCAGTTTGGAAGGCGCCAAGCTCACTACGTGAGCCTGCCAACAGTCTACGAACGCACGAGCTCGATCGGCTTGCCGTGCGGCGTGCGGTGGGCGGCTTCTTCCCACTCATGGCGACGCTGCGTGAGCGACGCCTCGGTGACGAGGCCCTTGCGTGCGGTGAGCCGCTCGAGGGCCGTGAGCCAGTGCCGGTAGTACTCGGTGCCGTCGTCGGGCTCGCCGCGCTCGCGCACTTCCGCGATCACCTCGGCGAGCGCCGCGGCCCATTCCTTCCAGGTGAACGCGCCGCGCTCGTGGAGCGCCACCGTCATAGCGAACGCCTGTGCTTCCCAAGGGGCCTTGAAGACGGGTTCGGTAATCCCGGGGGGAAGGTTCATCGCGGCTCCCCCGAGAGATAAGGCTCCCAGCAGTCGACGTACACGGCCGAGGCAGTCGTATCGGCGCCCCAGAGGTCGCGCGCCGCGAAGCGCACGGTGTAGAGCCACTGCGGGTCGTCGCCATGCCCGAGCGCGTTGGCGTCGGCGAACACGTGCGCGCCGTGCACCGCGCTGATGGTACCGGGCTTGTCGCGACAGTAGCGCGGCAGCCGTGTGTGGGAGCGCGGATGGATGTTCTTCGTGCGCACCGGGTCGCCGACGTTGAAGAGCGCGGGACCTTGAGGAGCACGCCGCGTGGAGCCAGGACGTGCCATCGCCGCCGGCACCTCGTCGGCGGCGAGCATCGGCACCTTCAACGCCGGCACGCGCTTGCGGCCGTCGGCGAGCTCCTCGGCCGTGACCAATCCGCGCGCCACCATGAGCGAGGCAAGGCCCCGGTACCAGATGCGGTAATAGCTGCTTGACAGGTACTCGGCAGGGGGCAGGCTTTCGCGCGCCGAACGAGACTGATCGAGATTCCACTGGCGCGTGCCGCCCATCGCCAGCGCGAGGCCGAACGCGCGCCGCTCCCACGGGTGGTGGAACACGGGCTCGTCGGCTTCGGGCACCACGGGGCCGAAGTTCTGCAAGCCGCCGAGGTCGTGGACGGTATTCATGCGGGCTCCCTGGGCAAGCCGGTGCCGATCATCGAATCGCGCGTGACGAGATCGGCGAGGCGCTCCTCGCTCCAGCCTTCGGTGCCCGCGGGGCGCTCGGGAAGGACCAGGTAGCGGATCTCGGCGGTGGAGTCCCAGACGCGCAGATCCACGCCGTCGCCGACCTTCACGCCGAAGTCGGTGAGCACGCCGCGCGGGTCGATCACCGCGCGCGAGCGATAGGGCGCGGACTTGTACCAGACCGGCGGCAGGCCCAGCACCGGCCACGGATAGCACGAGCACAGCGTGCACACCACCATGTTATGGACCTTCGGCGTGTTCTCGAGCGCGACCATGTCGCCGCCCTGCCGGCCCTCGAAGCCGAGAGAGGCGATGGCCGCGGTCGCGTCCTCCAGGAGCCACTTCCGGTACGCGGGATCGCTCCACGCTCGCGCCACCACGCGCGCGCCGTTGCGCGGCCCGACCTTGGTCTCGTATGTTTCGATCAGAGCGTCGATCGCATTCGGGTCGACGTAGCCCTTGTCGATCAGCAGCGATTCGAGGGCACGCACGCGAAGCTCCATCTCCGAGAGCTCCGAGCCCTCGTGATCGTGATCGTGGTCGTGGTCGTGTTCGTGGCTCATGATTCGCTGACCGCCGCCGAAGACGCCGTCAGTGCCCGGCTGGATCATTCCACTGCGGCAGCAGCACCATGCTGTTGGGATTGAATCCCTTCTCCTTCAGCGCGTCCATGCTGCCCACGACCTTCTCGGCCTTCATGTCGACGATGGTGACGGAGCCGTCGCTCATTCCCGGCAGGTTGAGGAGCGCGTTCTGGACATAGGCGTAGCGCCCGTCCTTGGTGAAGGCGACGTGGTGCGCTCCTTCGGCGGTCGCGATCGATTTGAGGAGCTTCGGCTTCGAGGGATTGCTGGTGTCGAAGATGTGCAGGTGTCCGGGCTTCGCCGTAGTCACGTACATGCGATCGCCCTTCTTGTTGAAATAGATCTCGAGCGGCACGCCGGCCTTCTGCGCGGCGAAGTCATGCACCTGCGCCACGTCGAAGTCCTTTTTCGCGGCGCTCCATTTCGCCGTCCACATCGTGCCGCCATACATGTTCGTGATATAGGCGATCGGCGGATTGGCGCCGGGCACGAAGACGATTTCCACCGGAGCCTCGCCCGAGGGTGAGGCCTTGTTGGAGACCTTGTAGGTGCCGAGCACCTTGCCGGTGCTCGCTTCGACGGCGCTGATCACTTCGCCGGCATCGCCCAGGTCCGAGGCGCGCACGGTGCTCGTGAGAAGGATGCGGTTGATGCCGTTGTGGATCGCGATGCCGTGGGGATACTTGGCGGCGACCTGGATCGTCTGCAGCGCCTTGTCGGCCACGGCGTCGCCCACGACCATCGCCTGCGTTCCCATGCAGCTCAGGTACCACTTCTTGTTGTCCTCGGAGAACACGAGGTCCTCGCCCACGTTGCACCCGGGCACCGCGATCACCTTCATCGCGTAGGGCGTCTTCTTCATGTCGATCACGCGCAGCTCGCTCTTGCCGAGCGCGGTGACGTAGGCCTTGCTCTGGTCGCGGTTGTAGAAGATGTGGTGCGCCACGAGGTCGGTGGGAAGGGGCATGTCCTGCACGGTCTGCCCGAAGGACTTCGACTTCGGATCGACGTCGATGACGGCCACGCCCTCCTTGCGCGGGCCGGTCGCCACCGGTGTCTTCAGCGACTTGAGGGAGTCGGCGGACTTCGTCTCATAATTGAGCATCGCGTGGATCTGGGCGAGGGCGATTCCGGGCGCGACAAGGATCACTGCGGCAAGACTGCGAGTCTTGGAAGGGTATGTCATGAGTGTTCTCCCTGGAGCGTCGGCGGTCGTGAGAAGGGCCACTATGAACCTCGCTGCGGCATGCCGCAATTGGGCGCCTGTGGCGCTCGTGGCGGGCATCGCGTGCGCGTCTGGCGCAGCCACGGGTGAGGTTCCTCCCGCTGTATCGAATAACGAAACGGCCCGCGCCATCGAGCTGCGCGTGGTCGCCCGCAAACCGGAGGGCGGAGTGCGTACCGTGCGTGCGGCGCTAGGCGAATCGCTCGTGCTACGGATCCGCGCCGACGAAGAGATGACGATTCACCTGCATGGATACGATCTGCAGCAGCGCGTGGTGGCCGGCCGCGAGGAGAGGATGCCGCTCGTCGCCCGGTGGGTCGGGCGCTTTCCGGTCACGGCGCACCTGCACGAGGCGAAGGCGGGAAAACACGGGGCCGAGCCCACGCTTCTCTACCTCGAAGTGCATCCGGAGTGATCGGGCGCCGCATCGCGATCGGCGCCGCGTGCGCCGCGGTCACCGCCGCGTTCGCGCACGGCTTCGGCCAGCGCTACGACTTGCCACTGCCCCTCTCGCTCTACCTCGTCGGCGCGGCGCTGACCGTGGCGGTGTCGTGCGTCATGCTCGTGGCGTTCGTGCGCGCCGCGCCGAAGGATGGACGCTTCCCGCATATCGATCTGCTCGCGCATGCGCCCGCCCGAGCGCTGGCGTCGACGCCCGTGCTCGCGGCCGTTCGCCTTGCGGGCGTGGCTCTCTTCGTGCTCGTTATCGTCGCGGGCTTCGCCGGCAATCCGAGCCCCTTTCGCAACATCGTGCCGATCACGGTCTGGGCGTTGTGGTGGGTGGGGCTCGCCTATTTCAGCGCGCTCATCGGCGACGTGTGGAAGGTCGCCAATCCGCTCGATACGTTGTTCGCGGCGGCGGAACGTGCCTACTCCCGCTTGCGGGGCGGCAAGCGGCTCTGCCTGGAGTGGACGGCGCCGCCTTGGCTTCAAGCGTGGCCCGCAGTGGTGCTCTACCTCGCCTTCCTGTGGATGGAGATGGTGTGGGAGGGGAGCGATTCCCCGGCGCGAATCGCCGCCGCGATCGTCGCCTATTCGGCGCTCACCTGGGCCGGCATGGGATTGTTCGGACGCGAGGTGTGGCTCGAGCGGGGCGAAGTGTTTTCGCGCGTGTTCGGAACGCTCGCGCGATTTTCCCCGACGCATGTCCGCATCGAGGATCGCCGCGTCGTCGAATGGCACCTGCGCCCGCCCGCCGTGGGGCTGCTCGAGAGCCATCCGGTCGATGCCTCCGGGATGATGCTCGTCATCACCATTCTCGCCGCGGTGAGCTTCGACGGGTTCCTCGAGACGCCGGCGTGGGCGAGCCTTGCCGCGGCGCTGACCGGCGGGGACGAGCCCACGAGCTGGCCGCGCACCCTTGGACTCATCGCCGCGCCGCTCTTGTTCCTCGGCGTGTATCTCTTCTTCTGCCGATTGATCGCGATCTGCGGCGGGCTGCCGCGCTCGCGGCGCATCGCCGGGCTCTTCGTGCTGACGCTGGTGCCCATCGCCATCGCCTATTTCATTGCCCACTACCTTTCATTCCTCGCGATGGCGGGCCAATACCTGGTCCCGCTCGCCTCCGATCCCCTCGGCCGCGGCTGGGACCTGTTCGGCACGGCGAACTACTTCGTGCGCATGGGAATGGTCGACGCGAGGGCGGTGTGGATCATCTCCGTGGGCGCCATCGTGGCGGGGCACATCGCCGCGCTCTACCTCGGGCACTTGCTCTCGATGCGCGAATTCGCGCATCGCCGGTCGGCCGCGCTGAGCCAGGTGCCGATGCTCGTGCTGATGGTCGCCTACACCATGCTGAGCCTCTGGATCATCGCGCAGCCGATCGTGTCGAACCGAGGATGAGGCGCGGACCGGTCCAAAGGCCGCACCGAGTAGACTTCCCGAACATGTCATCGACGGGGAGGGGTCCTCATGCGGCGCATGCAGCTTCAGGGAATATTGACGGCGATCGCGCTCCTGATGTCGACGGCGGCGGTGATGGCGCAGGGCGAAGACGCGTTGCGCAAGGGCCAGGAGGTGGAAAAAAAGAAGAACTACGCCGAGGCCATGCGTTGGTACAAGGAGGCGGCCGAGAAGGGAAACCCCCAAGCCCAGGTCGAGATAGGGAACCTGTACGCAGAAGGGCATGGCGTGAAGCAGAGTTACGCCGAGGCGCTACGTTGGTATCGCCCCGCTGCCGACAAGGGGAATGCCGAGGCGCAGAACGACGTGGGCATGTTCCTTCTCACGGGAATGGGCGTGAAGAAGGACGTGGTCGAGGGCACGCGGTGGCTGCGCAAGGCTGCCGAGCAAGGCAACGAGGTCGCCCAGAGAAACATCGGCATGGTGTACCTGCAGGGCATGGGCGTGCCGCAGGACCGCGAGGAGGCTATTCGCTGGTTTCGCAAGGCCGCGGCCCAGGGCGACGACGACGCGAAGGCCGCGCTGAAAATGCTGGGCGTGAAGTGATGGTGAAGGAGAGGCCGGAGTTACTTTTGCTCCCGTAGCTTGTCCAGCGCCTGGCGCATCTCCGGCGTGATCTTCGACTCCCGCTGCCCGCCCCCCATCTGTCGCGCCGACCATTCCGCGCGAATGGTGAATTCGATGGGCGGACGCTGCGGTTCCGGCGTCGCGACTTCCAGGTTGAGCTCCTCATCCTTGAGGACGCCGACCAGCGGAAATTTCCGCTTGGGATTCAGGTCGGTGATCTTTCCGCCGACCTTGGGGCTGAACGAGACGCTCCCCAGCGATACCGACGGCAGGTTCTCGACCGTGAGCTCCGAAGTGTAATTC
>JBDTXQ010000067.1:0-9758 GCA_040006115.1 Usitatibacter sp. | reverse complement strand
CATGTTCTCCTTCAGGTGCGCGGGATTCGACGTCGCCGGAATGGCGCACGTGACCGCGGGCTGCGCGACCACGAACTTGAGCAATGCCTCGGCCCAGGTTGCGCAATCGAGCTCGGCCGCCCAACCCGGTAGCGGCTTCGCCGTCTTCCTGCCGAACACCTCGCCGCCGTCGAACGGGCGGTTCACGATGACGCCGATGCCCCGATCGGCGGCGATGGCGAAAAGGGGCTCGGCGCTGCGGTCGTTCACGTTGTAGGTGAACTGCACGAAGTCGATCGTTTCCTGACGCATGATCTTCTCCGCGAGGTCGTGGCGGCGCCCGTGCGACGTGGTCACCCCGATGTAGCGCACGCGCCCTTCCGCCTTCATCGCCTTCAGCGTCGCGAGGTGCGTCTCCCAGTCGAGGAAATTGTGGACCTGCAGGAGGTCGAAGCGCTTCACTTGCCATAGCGCGCGCGAGTTTTCCATCTGCCGGCGCCCGGCGAGCGAGCCCACGGTCCACACCTTGCTCGCCGCAAAGAGCCGCGACGCGTCCGCCGGCATCGCCGTGCCGAGGGTTTCCTCGGACGCCCCGTACATCGGCGAGGAATCGACCAGGCGCCCGCCGGCCTCGAAGAACGCGCGCAGGATCTCGCCGCGCACGCGCCGCGCGGGCGCGCCGGTCACGTCAAAGGTAATCCAGGTGCCCAGGCCCACGAGCGGCAGCAGTTCCCCGCTCGAAGGGATCGGGCGGGCATGCCCGGTCCCGGCCTGCGCCCGCGCAGGCAGCACCGCCGCCGGAAGCCCGGCGGCCAGGAGCCCTAATACGCGACGCCGGTCCATGAAGTCTCACCTCGCCTGGAATTGCCCGTAGACTACCGCGCCATGGATATGCAAAGCCTGCTGAACGCGTTCATCCTCGGAGTGGTTGAAGGGGTCACCGAGTTCCTTCCCGTCTCCTCCACGGGCCACCTCATCATCGTCTCCGACCTCCTCGGCTTGAACGACGAGAAGGGGAAGGTCTTCGACATCGTGATCCAGCTGGGCGCGATCCTCGCCGTGTGCTGGGAGTTCCGCGCGCGCTTCGCCCGCGCCTTCTCCGGCCTCGCGGGGGACCCGGTGCAGCAGCGCTTCGCGGTGAACCTCTTCGTCGCGTTCCTTCCCGCGGCCATCGTCGGGCTCGCGTTCCAGAAGCAGATCAAGGCGTTCCTCTTCAACCCCGTGAGTGTCGCCATCGCGCTCATCGTGGGCGCGCTGGTGATCTTCGCGGTGGAGCGCTGGTACAAGTCCCACGGCGCGCCGCGCGTGACGAGCGTGGACGAGATGACGTGGAAGGACGCGCTCAAGGTGGGGCTCGCGCAGTGCTTCTCCCTCATCCCCGGCACCTCGAGGTCCGGCGCGACCATCATGGGCGGGATGATCTTCGGCCTCTCGCGCCAGGTCGCCACCGAATTCTCGTTCTTCCTCGCCGTGCCGATCATGTTCGCCGCGACCGGCTACCAGCTCGTGAAATACCGCGATCTGCTCTCCGGCAACGATCTCGCCCCCTTCGCGGTGGGCCTGGTAGTGAGCTTCGTGTTCGCCCTCGTCGCGGTGAAGGCATTGATCCGCTTCGTGGCGACGCACGACTTCAAGGCCTTCGCCTGGTACCGGATCGCGCTGGGGATCGCGGTGCTCGCGTACTTCCGCGGTTGAGTTACGCGAGGGCCGCTTCCGCCGTGTAGCGCTTGATCAGGGCGAGCAGCTGCTCCTCCTGGTAGGGCTTGCCCATGTACTCGTTCACGCCCAGCTCCATCGCATGGTTGCGGTGCTTGTCGGCGGTGCGCGAGGTGATCATGATGATCGGGATCGCGCGCGTCGCAGCGTCGGCGCGCACGTTGCGCGCGAATTCGAAACCGTCCATGCGCGGCATTTCGACGTCGAGCAGGATACAGTCGGGCCGCAGGTCCTGGAGCTGCTGCAGCGCGTCGACCCCGTCCTTGGCGGTCGCGATCTCGTAGCCTTCGCGCGTGAGCATGCGGCTGGTGATCTTGCGCACCGTGAGCGAGTCGTCGACCACCATGACGAGCGGATTGCCCGATTTGGCGTGCATCATGAGGGGCGTCTCCTGCGCCTCCGGGCGCTGCACCGCGACGTCGGCCGCGGGGGCTTCGCGATGCACCAGCTGCACCGGGTTCAGGATCAGCACCACCTGGCCGTTGCCCAGCACCGTCGCGCCCGCGATGCCCGAGAGGCGCGAGAGCTGCGGGCCGATGGTCTTCACCACCACCTCGCGGTTGCCGACGATCTCGTCCACGCGGATCGCGGCGCGCTGCACGCCACTTCTCAGGAGCAGCACCGGGATCTGGCGCAACGGCGTCGGGGTGTCGACCTCGCCCAGCAACGGCAGGAGCGAGCGCAGCGGGTAGACGTTGTCCTTCCAGGCGATCTCGCCCTTCGCGGCGAGCTCGGCGTACGGCTGCGCCTTGAATTCCTGCACCTGCTCGATCATCACCGAGGGCACGGCGTAGGTCATCGCGCCCGCCCGAAGCATGACCGCCTGCGTTACCGCGAGCGTGAGGGGCAGCGTGAGCGTGAAGGTCGTGCCGCGGCCGGCGGCCGAGGCGATCTCGACGCGCCCGCCGAGAGACGTGATCTCGTTCTTCACCACGTCCATGCCCACGCCGCGCCCGGAGATCTGGCTCACCTCGGTCGCGGTCGAGAATCCCGAGGCGAAGATGAATTGCGCGAGCTGTGCGTCGGGCAGCTCGACGTCGGGCGCGAGGAGCCCCGATTGCACGGCCTTCTCGCGGATGCGCGGGAAGTTCAGCCCAGAGCCGTCGTCGGCGACCGTGAGCACGACTTCGTTGCCGCGCTGCACCGCGTCGATCGAGATCTCGCCGATCTCGGGCTTGCCCGCGGCCAGCCGCGCCTCGGGCTTCTCCAGTCCGTGCGCGATCGCGTTCCTCAGCAGGTGCTCGAAGGGCGCCGTGATCTTCTCCAGCACCGAGCGGTCGAGCTCGACCCTCGCGCCCTTCAGCTCGAGGTTCGCCTTCTTGTCGAGCTCCTTCGCGGTCTGGCGCACGATCCGGTAGAAGCGGTCGGCGAGGTTTCCGAGCGGCACCAGGCGCACGCCCATCAGGCCCTGCTGCAGCTCGCGATTCAAGCGCGCCTGGGCGTGGATCGCGAGCTCGGTCTCGTCGATGTTCTTCTGCAGGCCCTGGTGGACCGTGATCACGTCGGCGAGCGACTCGGCGAGGAAGCGCGCCAGCTCCTGCATGCGGGTGAAGCGGTCGAACTCGAGCGGATCGAAGGTCGTGCCCAGCTCCTCCTGCTCCTTGAGGCGGCTTTGCATGGTGCCCTCGGAAGCGATCTCGATCTCGCGCACCTGCGCGCGCATGCGCGCGATGTTCTCGGTCAGGTCGGTGAGCGCGCGCTTGAACGCGGCCATCTCGCCCTCGATGCGGGAGCGCGCGATGGAAAGCTCGCCCGCCTCGTTCACGAAGCGGTCGATCATGTCGGCGTTCACGCGCAGCAGCGCCGCGCGGCTTTCGCGAAGCTCCGGCGGGGTCGCGTCGCGGCTGGCGACTTCCTGCGCCGCCGCGGCCATCACCGCGATCGCGCTGGGCTTGTCCTTCTGGTGCTCGAAGACCGACGACACCGGCACCTGGAGGGGCTCGGCCTCGACGATGTCCTCGCCGCGCGCGAGGCGCTCAAGGGAAAGCGAAAGGCGGTCGACGCGCTCCTCGACCTCGTCGAAAGCCTTCGCCGCCGGCGCGGCGGCGGCATCCAGGGCCGCGATGCGCTCCTCGAGAACGTGCGCGAGCTCGCCCAGGCGCATGAGGCCGGTCATGCGCGCGCTGCCCTTCAGCGTGTGCAGGTGGCGCCCCAGTTCCGCGGCCGGCGCATGGTCCGACGGCGCGGCCTTCCAGCGGCGCACCCCTTCGCTCACCGCCGGAATGATCTCGCGTGCCTCCTCGAGGAAGACCGGCAGCAGGTCGCGGTCCACGTCGTCCTTGATCTTGCGTTGCTCCTTGCCCGCCTCGAACGGCCTCCCCGCGTCCACGGCAAGGATGTCGGGAGCATCGCCGCGCGGTGCGCTCGCCGCTGCGACCGGCGCGGGCACTGTCGCGACCGGCAAGGGCGCAGGCGGCTCGACCTGAGCAGGCGCCGGCGGCTCTTCGGCCACGGGGGCGGGTTCGGCCACGTCGCGGAGGAAGGAAGGCACCTTGATGTGCGTGCCCTCTCCCGTCCTGCGCGCCTCGCGCAGTCCTTCGCGCAGCTTGGCGAGATCCGCGATCACGTCCTCCCGCGGAAACGGCGCCGCGTTGCCGCGAATGGATTGCACCATCGCAGTCACGGCGTCGACGGCCCGGCGCGTCACCTGCAGCCGGTGGGTGTCGAATTCCGGCGGCAGCTCCATGGCGTCCTGCAGCCATTTCTCGAGCGCGTGGGAAACGTCCGCGATCGTCTCGAAGGCGGTGGTGCGCGAGCTGCTCGCGAGCGTGTGCGCGGCGCGCATGAAATCGGCGCCTACCGGGTGCAGGGGGTCCGCCTCGATGCGCGCCATCTCGGTGTCGAGGGCGGTGATGTGCTGCTCCGCCTCTCCGAGGTAGATGGCGAATAGCGTTGGCGAGATCGACACGCTGCCGACCTGGATCTGCGCCTCTTCGAGGGCGTGCGCCGGCGGGTGCTCCGTGGCCGGCGCGCCCAGGTCGAGGGATTCGAACTCGAACACGGGCTCGGCAGCCTGCGATTTCTCCGCGTCCGGCTGGTGCTCGGGAGCGCCCGCGAGGGCGGCGAAATCAAGCTCCTCCGCCGGCGCTTCGGAAACGGGCGCCGGTTCGGTGCGCGCGAAGCTCGCGAAATCGAATTCGGGAGCGGCTTCCTCGGCGGGAGCGGGGAGCGGCGGCGCCTCGAGCACGGGAGCGGTCTCGACCAGCGGCGTGGCCTCCTCGACCGCGGGCGCGGCTTCGGCAGCGACCGGGACGGGAGCCAGCGGCGCCTCATGCTCGGTCTTCAGCGCCTCTGCCTCGCGCGTGAGCTGCGCGCCGTCGATGGCGGCGGCGGCGTTGTCCTGAAGCTCACCCACCCAGCGCGAGAACGACGTGCGCGCGTGCTCGATGAACGCGACGAGCGCGGGACTCGCCGGCTTCTCTTCCTTCAGCCACTTGTTGAGGACCTGCTCGCACTGCCAGGCCACCTCGCCGAGGTCCATGAGGCCGACCATGCGCCCGCTGCCTTTCAGCGTGTGGAAGCCGCGGCGGATGGTTGTCAGCGACTCGCGGTCGTGCGGGGAAGCCGTGCACGTCTCGAGGCTCGCGGCGATCGTCTCGACGACCTCGCGCGCTTCCTCGAGGAAGATCTCGAGCAGCTCCTTGTCGACCTCGGCGCCCGGCGCGTCGACCAGCTGCACCACTTGCGCCGTCGGAGTGTCGGGCGCCTTGTCGGGGGCGAGCCCCTGGATCGCGTTGAAGACGCCGGTCTGCTGCGGGTTCACCGCGTCGTGGATCGCCTGCAGCGCGGCGTCGCTCTGCCTGGCGACCGCCGAATCGGAGACGACTGCGGCGTCGCGCTTCAAGTCGCCCACGGCGCGTTCGAGCCTCTCGCGCGTGGCCTGCGCCGGCTGGACCTTCCAGTCCTCGTAGAGGGCCTGGACTTTCTGCTTCTGCACGTCGATGTCGAGCGGCGAGACGGTGCCGGTTCGGCGCACCACGCTCTCGATCCCGACGGGCGCGGCCTGCGCCAGCCCGAAGCGCAGGAGCGCCGGCATGAGCACCTCGCGCGGCGCGACCGAGCCTTGCTGCAGCGAGGTGATGTACAGGCCGAGGGCCGAGAGCCCGTCGGCGACCATCTCCGCGGCCTCGCCGCTGCCGTCGAGGGAGCCCTCGGTGAACTGCTGCACGCGCGCCATCACCGCGGCGTTCAGCGCCGCGGCGTCGTGCAGCTCCATGATCATGAGCGCGCCCTGCACCTGCGCGAACAGCGCCGCGAGGCCGACGAGCTCGCCGCGCCGGGCCGCATCGCGGAAGAAGGCGTCGAGCGCCTGCTCGATGTTCTGGAGGTTGACCTGCACCTCCTGGCCGACCTGGAACACCAGGAGCTTTTCCTGGGCACGTCGCGTCATCTCGTCGAGGAGACCCCCCTCGATCGCATCCATGGGAGGCAGCGCCTCGCCCGCCATCGCGCTCTTCAGCCGCTCGATGACGGTCTTCGCCTGGCGCGCGAAATCGGCGCCGAGCCTGAAATAGTTTTCCAGCGCGCTCTCGATGAAGAGCATCGCGGTGGCGACCTCGAGGGCCTGCGCCTCGGAAGGCGGGATCGCCCTTTCGCGCAGCGCCGGGGCGACCTCGGTCAGTCGGAAAAGGACCGCGTGGATGTCGCGGTTGGGAAGGCGGCCGGCACGCTCGGCGAGCATCAGCCCCTGCTTGCCGAAGGGCTCGAGGGCGGCGCGGTTGCCGGACGTGTACTTGAGCCAGGTGTCCTTCTGCTGCGCGGCGAGTTCGCGCACCTCGCGCACCAGCGCGACTAGGTCCTCGTCGTCTTCGGAAGCGTGGATGCCGCGATCGGGAACGTCGATCAACTGCTCGAGTCGATAGGTCTGCTTGAGCAGCGCGATGCGCTCGGATACGGCGCCGGAGCGTCCCACGGCGAGCAGAAGGTCGCGGAACAGGCGCTCGGGCACCTTGCCCGCGCCCTCGATCAGCTGCTTCACCTGCTGGTCGAGCTTGGCGAAGATCGGCTTCACCGGCGCGGTGTAGTCGATGCCGCCGAACACGAGGCCGTCGAAGAAAGCGGCTGCCGCGGTCCAGAACGGCCGGTTGGCCGTCGCCGCCTGGAGCGACTCGATCGAGGTGACCGCAGCATGCATCTGGCGCAGCGCCTCGGCCAGGTCGGCGCCCTTCAACACGCGCAGGATTCCCTGCTGGTATTGCGAGCGTTGCAGGGAGAGCGCCTTGGCGAGCACCGCGTCGTCGAGGATGGTCGCCCCGGGCACCGTCGGCAGCTGCGCGCCGAGGTTGGGAAAGAAGAGGTCGCCCTCGTTGGCGTCGTTCTGCCCGCGCGCGCGGTTCAGCTCGAGGAACGGCGCGAGGAGTCGCATCGGGTGGTCGGCCTGCCCGGCGATGAGGGTATCGAGGTAGGCGGAAAGCGCCGAGATGCCCTTCTTCGCCGCGGCGACCGCCGCCGGAAGGCGCATGGCGTCCTCGGTCTCGAGGAACGCGACCAGCTTCTCCAGTTCTTCGTTGAAGCGCGTCGCCGCCCCGAGCCCCACCATCGCCAGGGCGCCCGTGGCCTGGTGCAGGTGCGTGAGGATGTACTTCACCGGCGCGCGGTCGCCCGCGTTCGCGGCGAGCTTGTCCAGGTTCTCGCGCGCCTGCTTGAGCGAATGGTCGATCTCGGTCTTTACCCACGTGAGCGGGCCGAGGTCGAAATCGTTGACGGGATCCAAAGCCATGCTCGCTTTTGCCTCGCGCCTTAGAGTTTGAAGCCCGACACCGAGCTCTTCAGCTCCTGCGCCACCGCGGCGAGGTCGCGGATCGAGCCTGCCGCCTGCTGCGTGCCGCGCGTCGTCTGGCGCGTTATCTCGAGGATGTCCTGCATGTTCTGCGCGACCTTGTTGGTGGCGTTGGCCTGGGTCTGGGTCGCCTTGGAGATCTGCTCGATCAGCTGCGCCAAGTTCTTGGTCACGAAGTCGATCTCGGAGAGCGCCTGTCCAGCCGCGTCGGAGAGCTTCGCGCCCTCGACCACGCCGGTGGTGGACTTCTCCATGGCGGCCACCGCGTCCTGCGTGTCCGCCTGAATCGTCTTCACGATGGCGCCGATCTGCTTGGTCGCTTCCCCCGAGCGTTCCGCGAGGCGCTGCACCTCCTCCGCGACGACCGAGAACCCGCGTCCGGCCTCACCGGCCGACGCCGCCTGGATCGCGGCGTTCAGCGCGAGCACGTTGGTCTGCTCGGTGATGTCGGAAATCAGCTCCACGATCTCGCCGATCTCCTGCGAGCTCTCGCCCAGGCGCTTGATGCGCTTGGAGGTCTCCTGGATCTGCTCGCGGATGTCGTTCATGCCCGAGATCGAGTTCTGCACCGCCGCGCGGCCCTTGTCCGCGGCGGCGAGCGAGCGCTGCGCGACGCGCGCGCCCTCTTCGGCGGTCGAAGACACGTCGGCGATCGAGCGCGAGACCTGCAACACCTGAGCGGTGGTCTCCTCGATCTCCTTCGACTGGCGCTCCGCGGCGCCAAGGAGCTCGGCGGAGATCGACTGCGCTTGCGCCGTCTTCTGCGTCACCTGGATCGCCGCGTTGTTCACGCCCGCGACCAGCGTGCGAAGCTCGTCGATCGTGTAGTTCATCGAGTCCGCAATGGCCCCGGTGATGTCCTCGGTCACCTGCGCGCGAATGGTGAGGTCGCCGTCCGCGAGGTCGCCCATCTCGTTCAGCAGGCGCAGGATCGCCTCCTGGTTCCTGCGGTTCTCGCTCTCCGCCTCGGCCGCGCTGGTGCGCGAGTCGGCGAGGAAGACGAGGGCCATCAGCGCGAGCACCGCCATCAGCAGTCCGGCGAGCACCAGCACCGCGGCGAGCGTCCAGCCCGAGCCCTCTCCCTGCATGCCGTCCTGCATCGCGCGCACCGCCGATTGCAGCTGCTCGCTGCCGGAAACCAGCTGGGCGCCGGCCTGGCGCGCCGAGACGAGCTTCTGCAGCTCGCGCAGGATCGGGCCCGCGTTCTGCTCGAAACCGTTGAACGTCTTCTTCAGCTCGGCAAGCTTCGCGCGCGCTTCCCCGTCGCGCAGCGCGCTCATGCCGATGGACTCGTTGCCGGCCTCGAGCGCCTGCAGGAGCACGCGCAGGTCGTTGGTGTCCTTGCCGATGAGGAAGGGCACTTCCGGCTCGATGATCTCGGAGCCGAGGATCTCGGCGGCACCGCGGCCGAGGCGCTCGGAGAGGAACGTGATGCGGTTGGCGCGGAGCACCTGGCCCGCGGGCGATCCGGATTGCTGCATGAGGCCCGTCAGCTCCTGCGACTGGGCGGCCATCTCCTCGGCGCCGACGCGGATCTGCGCCACGTTCTGCGCGAGCGCGACGAGGTCCTTCTGCGCCGCGAGGATCGTGCCCGCGGCCTTGGAGCTTTCCGGCCAGCGCTTCTCGAGCTCCTCGAGGCGGCTCTTCAGCTCGTCGTTGGTGGCGGCGCTGTCGACCTTCACGCCGAGCGCGAAGCCGCCGTTCCTCAGCGTGTTGAGGTAGTCGGCGAACTGCTCGCGGCTGTCGGCGAGCTGCGGGAACGCGGACTGCTGGCCGCGCGCGGCGAGGCCCGCCGCCTTGGCGAGGCGCTGCGTGTGGAACTGCATCTGCGAGGCGATCGAGATGTGCGTCGCCTTCTGCGTACGCGTGGTGGTGTCGTAGGCGACCATGAGGCCGGTGGCGACGAAGAGGACTGCCGCGGCGATCGCGAGGATCTTCATCTGCGAGATGAAGGGCTTGTCGCCGATGAAGGGCGTGCGGAAGCCGGCCAGACGCGAGGCGCTCTCCTTGGCCTTGGGCTTCTTGATCGAGGTCGACGAGACCTTGTCCTTCTGGATGCCCGAGCGAGTGCTCGTGGTGGCCGCCGGGATGTTGGTGAGCGTGGAAGCCTGGGCCGCGGCGCCGGGGCGCGCGGCGGGCTTCGGCTTCGAGCCCCCCGTCATGCGCTTGAACCAGTCCGAGAACGAGGCTTTCGGTTTCATCGTCTGTGCTTTAGCCATTGGCCATCTCCCCTACGCGCCTACTTCCAGGAACCGCTGCTCGCGAACGAGCGCGGTCAAATCGA
>JBDTXQ010000066.1:0-9776 GCA_040006115.1 Usitatibacter sp. | reverse complement strand
GCTACAGCATCCTCAAGCGCGAGGTCGACACCAACCGCACGCTCTACGACGGCCTCCTGCAGCGCCTGAAGGAGATCGGCGTCGCGGGCGGCGTCGGCATCAACAACATTTCCGTGGTGGACAAGGCGCGGGTGCCCGCCTATCCGTTCAAGCCCGATCTCGGCCGCAACGTGACGATGGGCCTCGCGATCGGCCTGATCATCGGGCTCCTGGTCGCGTGGCTCCTCGAGCACCTCGACGATTCGATCCGCTTCGCCGACGACGTCGAGCGGGAGACCGGCGCCGCGGTGCTGGGCGTGGTGCCCAAGCTGAAGACGACCGAGTCGAGCCGGCGAGGCATCGCGCTCGGCCCCCATCTCGATCCAACGTCGGCGTTTTCGGAATCCTATCGATCGGTGCGCACCGCGCTGCAGTTCTCCACCTCGAGCGGCGCTCCGCGGCGCCTGGTGGTCACCAGCAGCTCCAAGAACGAGGGAAAGAGCACGAGCGCCCTCGCGCTCGCCATCAACTTCGCCCAGATGGGCAAGCCCGTGCTGCTGGTGGACGCGGACCTGCGCAATCCGATGCTCCACAAGATGCTCAACCTCGAGAACACGCGCGGCCTTTCGAACTATCTCTCGAGCAATGTCACCCTCCTGCAGATGGTCCACAAGACCGACATCCCCAACCTCTTCGTGATGACCACGGGCCCGCTGCCGCCCAATCCGGTCGAGCTCCTCTCGGGCATGAAGATGATCTCGCTCCTCGAGCAGGCCGAGGAGCACTTCGCGCACGTGATCGTCGACGGCCCGCCGGTCCTCGGGATCGCCGATTCCATCGTGCTCAGCAACCAGGTCGAAAACGTGGTGTTCGTGATCGAATCGGGACGCACGCGCAAGGGCCACGCCAAGGCGTCGTTGAAGCGCCTGCAGCAGGCGGGTGTGCATCCGCTCGGCGTGATCCTCACCAAGATCGATTCTTACCACGACCTCTACGGCTACAACTCGTACTACTACCAGTACGCGGCGAAGCCCTCGCTCGTCGCCAAGAAGACCGCCGAGGCCTGAGCGATGTCGCCGGCCCACGGCGCGGGCGCTGCATCGGTGGTCGAGTATCTCCTCTCGTTCCTGAAGGAGCCGGCGCGCCATCGCGCGGAGTCGCTGCACGGCACCGCAGGCCTCGATGGCGGGCACCACATCCTGAAGTTCGCGCTCGGCAAGTTTCCCGACGCGCTCGCGCGCGACCTGGCGCGCGAGCGGCGCCGCGAGCTGCACGATGCGGCCATCGCGTTCCTGCGCGAGGTCTGCTTTCACGAGGGCGCCACGTACTACCAGCTTCTCTGCGCGCGGCCCGACGCGAAGCGCGCGGCGATCAAGGAGAACTATCACCTCCTGATGGCGCTGATCCATCCCGACCGCTCCGAGTCCTCGGCGCAGGCGTGGCCCGCCGACTGGGCCCAGCGCGCGAACCGGGCCTACACGGTCCTTTCCGACGACGCGTCGCGCGCCTCCTATGACCGCAGCCTGCGGGTGGTCGATTCGATTCCTCCCTACTCGCGGCGCGTGAATAGCCCGCGGCACGTGCGCACGCGCGGCGGGGCGGCCGCGCGCGCCGTGCGCTTCGGAAAGGCCGCGGCAGCATTGGGGGCTGTGATCGCCGTGCTGCTCCTCGTGCAAGCATGGATGGGAGACGTCGTCGCTCCGCCCCTCTTCGACCCGCGCTCGATGGGTCGCGACGCGCGGATGGGCGCCGAACGCCCGCGCTTCCTCGGGTCGGGCATGCTCCCGGCGGCGGTCGATGCCTCGCGCGATGCGTTTTCGCGCGCAGAAGGTGCCGACCCGCTCCTCGCCCCGATGTGGCGCAGCCACTACCTTGCGCGGGAGCCCGTTTCGCCGCCGGCTAAGCCCGATTCTCCAGCGCCGTCCCCCGCTCCCGAACCCGCCGCATCGAACGAGGCCGCATCCGCCCGGCTCGAGACGCCCGCGCCACGCGAGGAAGCAATGGGCGTGCAGCAGGCGGTCCAGTCCGCCGTCGCACCCGCGCCGCGCGAAGGTGGGCTCACGGCGGAACAGATAGAGATCGTAGTGGCGCGCCTTATCGCCTACTACGAGGACGGCGACGCCGACAGGCTCGTCGCGCTCCTCGATGCGAGCGCGGGGGAGTCGGCGCGGATGCGCCAGGTCTACCAGGATTTTTTCCGCGCCACGCGTGAGCGGCGCCTTCGGGTGAAAAGCCTCGACTGGCAGGGCGCCGCGCTCGCGGCGCGCGCCCGCGGGCTGGCCACGGTGGAGGCCGAATACGTCCACGGCCTTCCGCGGCTGGACCGCGACATCGATGTCGCGTTGGACATCGCGCTTCGCAACGGTCAGGCGAGGATCACCCGCCTGTCGCTATTCCCGAACGTGCCTTGACCCATGACTCGCGCGCTTGCGTGGCATGTGGCGATCGTGGCGCTCTCACTCGTGCTGCTGTGGCGCGTGATCAATGTGAACGCGGTGCTCCATGACGAGAACGGCGGGGCGCGCCTTCCCTCGCCGCAGAGCGCCTCGTTCGGCGAAGCGGCGGACGACCGCGAGCTGCTGCGCTCCGTGCTGCGCGAGAATCCGGCGCAGCCCGCGGCCCTGCTGCTGGTCGCCCGCGATGCCGAGCAGCGCGAGCGCGTCGACGAGGCGGCGCGCGCCTACGCCGCGGCCTACCAGCTGGCGCCGCTCGATCGCGACGTGCTGCAGGCCGCGGGCGCCTTCCACCTCGCGCGCGGAAAGGTCGACCAGGCGCTGGTCCTGGTCGGACGCCTCGCCGAGCACCATCCCGAGACGCGCGAGCGGGTGTTTCCGGTGATCGCCGAGGCTCTCGCGTCGCGTTCGAAATCGCCGGCGCTCGACGCGATCCTCGCAACCCAGCCGGAGTGGGTGGGTCCTTTCATCATCTCGTCGTGCCGCCGCGGCGTCGATCCCGCGGTCCTCGTTCCCCTTTTCCTGAAGCGCGTCGGCGCAGGGAGCGCGCGGCCCGCGGAAACGGATTGCCTGGTGACGCACCTGCGCGGCGCCGGGCGCTGGGACGAGGCCTACCAGGTTTGGCTCAACACGCTGCCCGACGATCGCCTGAACGACGTGGGTTTCATCTTCAACGGCGGGTTCGAGTTCGAGCCGAGCGCAGTCGGCTTCGACTGGATCCCGACGCGCATGGCGGAGCGCGAAGCGGGGCACGCGGTCGACCTGGCGCGCCCCACCGGCGGAACCGGCAAGCGCTCCCTGAAAGTGGGCTACAACGGCAAGCGCCAGGTGGGAATTCCCATCGCGCAGTATCTCGCGCTCCCGCCGGGGCGCTACGAGGTAGGAGGGATCGGCCGCTCCGACTCGATGCGCGTCGGGCGCGGCGTGCAGTGGACGATCCGCTGCGTCGCCGCCGGCGCCGCGGGCGCGGTGGTCGCCTTTTCCGAGCGCTTCACCGGGTCGAGCGAGTGGCGCCCGTTTCACTTCGAGGTCGACATCGGGCCGCGATGCGGCGGCCAGATCCTTCAGCTCGAGCCGGTGGTGTCCGGGGAAGGCGCCGTCTATCTCACCGGCGCGGTCTGGTTCGACGATCTCGCGGCGCGCCGGATCCAATGACCATGCCGGTTGACCCCTGCCGCCCTGGCGAAATACCATGAATCGCGCATCGGTCGCGCAAAGGGAAATCCCATGAAAATCGTACGAGTGTTTTTTGCTGCAATGCTGGTCTCGTCGCAGTCCTTCGCACAGGACGCGCGGCCCGGGGTGGCGGTGCTGAAGGAAGTGAGCGGCAATGTCCTGGTGAGCCGCGAATCGGGGCTGGGCGCCGGGCTTAACGGCTCGCGGCTCTCCGTGGGCATGCGCGTGATCACGACCAACAAGTCCCGCGCGACGGTGGTCTACGACGACGGTTGCGAAGTGATCTTGAAGGAGAACGAGCGCTTCGAAGTGCAGACCGGCAAGCCATGCGCGACTCTCGTGTCGCTCCCGCAGTCGATCCTGCTCACGCCGGAGGGAGCAGCCGTGGCCACGGCTGCGGGGTCGGCGGCCATTTTCGCGGCGACGCTTCCCATCATCGGGGGAGCGGCGGCCCTCGCGATCTTGCGCAGCGCGCGTGATAGCCAGAACGTCAGCCCCAGTTGAGCGAGGCGGGCGCAACGCAATCGCGCTGGTTGCAAACGGGGCCGAACGGCCCCGTTCTCTTTTTCGTGGCCGCCTTCGTGCTCGCGTTCGCGCCGTTGATCCGTGGCGGGAATCGGCCGCTGCCATTGCTGGTGCTCGAGGGCGCGGCGCTGGTGGCGCTGGCGCTGATCGCGCTCGCGCCGGCGAGCCCCGCGCTTCGCCGCCTGCCGACGCCGCTGCGCTGGGGCGCGGCGATCCTCCTCGCCGCGCCCCTCGTTCAACTCGTTCCGGTGCCGTGGGCATGGTGGGCGGCGCTCCCCGGGCACGACGCCTATGCGCGCGCGCTCGAGGCCGCGGGCGCCCTTCCCGCCGAGGGCATGCACGCGATCAGCATGAACGCGCGCGCGACCGAGTACGCAGGGCTGGCGACGCTGCCGTGCGTGGCGATCTTCCTCCTGGTCCGGCAGGTCGATCGCCGCCGGCTGCGCCGGCTCGTGCTGCTTTTCGTGGGCGTCGCTACGGCCGAGGCCACGCTCGGCATCATGCAGCTCGGAGCGCCCGCCTCCTCGCTGCTGCATCTCGGCAACCCCCATGCGGGCGGGGCCGCGACCGGGACGTACATCAACAGGAATCATCTCGCGGGGCTGATGGCGATGGCGCTGCCGATGCTGATGGCGCTCTGGGCCGTCGAGGTGCTGCCGCCGATGGGCCCCAAGGGCGAGATCCTGCGCGACCATCCACGCAACCGCGACGTGAAGCTCGCGCGCCGGCTCACGCTCTCGGTCCTGATGGTGGCAGTGGTCCTCGCGCTCCTCTTCACGCGCTCGCGCGCCGGCATCGGCTGCGGCCTGGCGGCGCTCGGCGCTGCGAGCCTCTCCCTCGTGTGGAAGGCGGGCTCGCTGCACGCGCGCGTGATCCTCGCCGTGGTCGCCGCCACGGCGCTCGCGCTGGCCCTCTACATCGGCCTCACCCCGGTGCTCGAGCGCTTCGGCGCGGAGGAGCTTTCGCTCAGCTATGCGGGGCGCGCCAGCATCGCGGCGGCAAGTGTCGGCGCGGCCTTGGACTTCCTGCCTTTCGGGAGCGGGCTCGGGACCTTCGCCGACGTCTTCGCGCGCTACCAGTTGGAGAGCTTTCCCGGCTACATCGATCACGCCCATAACGACTATGTCGAGGCCTTCCTCGAGCTCGGCGTGGCCGGGATCGCCTCGATGGCGCTCCTCCTCGCCGCCTACGCGATGCGCTGGCGCGCTCTGGCGCGCGCACGGCTGTCGCGCAGCCTGGGCTACCTGCAGGTGGGCGCGGGGCTGGGAATGCTCGCGCTGATGGCCCATGCGGCATTCGACTTCAACTTCCACATTCCCGCCAACGCCATCTACTTCTCGTTTCTAGCGGGGATCTTCTTCTTCATTCCCGCCGAGGATCCCGGGTAAGGAGCTGGCGCACCGCATCGGGGGCGGGCCGTCCCTCGAAGAGCACTGCGCAGACGGCTTCGGTAATGGGCATCTCGACGCCGAACGCACGAGCATGGGCCGCGGCGGCACGCGCGGAGTGGACGCCTTCCGCCACGTGCCCCAGCTCGGCGAGCACTGCCTCGAGGCGCTTGCCGCTCGCCAGTCGAACGCCGACCTCGCGATTGCGCGACAGGTCTCCGGTGCAGGTGAGCACCAGGTCGCCCAGGCCCGCGAGCCCGTTGAAGGTTTCCGGGTGCCCTCCCATCGCCACGCCCAGCCGCGATATCTCCGCGAGGCCGCGGGTGACGAGCGCGGCGCGCGCATTGCGCCCGAGCGCCAGGCCGTCGGAGATGCCCGCCGCGATCGCGATCACGTTCTTCAGCGCCCCGCCCAGCTCCACGCCGATGAGGTCCGGGTTCGAGTAGATGCGCAGGCGCGGGCCGTTGAGCGCAGCCGCGGTCTGCGCGGCAAACGCGTCTTCGCACGACGCGAGCACCACCGCGCTAGGCAGCCCGCGCGCGACCTCGAGCGCGAAGCTGGGCCCGGACAACGCGCCGACGTTGCGCGATTGCGGCAACGCCTGGGCGACGATCTGGTGCGGCAGCAGGCCCGACTGCGATTCGAATCCCTTGCACGCCCAGATGAGCGCGCATGCCGGCGCGAGCGCCGCGACCGCGAGCGCCGTATCGCGAAGCCCCGCCGTGGCGGTGGCGACGACGACCAGTTCGCTTCCCGCAAGCGCGCGCCCCAGGTGAGGCTCGATCGCGACCGCGTCGGGAATCGGCACATCGGGAAGGTAACGGCTCAGCCGCGAGCTCGCGATCGCGTCGCAGTCCTCGCGTCGCCGCGACCACAGCGCAACCGAATGCGCGGAGGAAAACGACACCGCGAGCGCCGATCCCCACGCTCCCGCGCCGAGGATCGCGATGCGCACCGGCTACACGCCCCAAACGTGCGTCGAGCGGATGAAGCCCAGCTGCCCGTCGCGGTGGCGCACCTTGACCCAGCCGTCGGCGGGGGGCTCCACCACCTCGAGGAGCACCTGCTTGTACGCCTCGAACACGAGCGGCGATTGCGCGCTTGGGCCGGCCCGCACGTCGGCGAGGGGCACCGTCACGAGCACGGTATGGCGCTCGCCGAAGAGATTGTTCTCGACCCACGCCACCTCGCCGTTGGCGTCGCGCACCTTGGTCCATTGGTCGAGCTTCACCAGCGCCTCGAAGGGGTAGTAGCGGCTCGCGATGAAGAGGCGATCAGCCTTCACGCTCGGCGCGTCGTACAGCACCGCCGGGCGCTCGCCGAGCGCGCGGTACTCCGCGGCGGGCGCGATGCCGGCGCCGAAGGCGAGGAGTAGCAGGAGGGAGCGGGCCAAATGCGGCATCCGCGTCAGTGCGAAACGCCCGGCGTGATGATCTGCACGCCCCCGGGTGCGGCCAGCTGAGGATCGCGGCTCTGCGCGTAGATCGCCTCGAAATTCACCGGGCTGAGGATCACGGGCGGGAAGCCGGCGCGCACCACGGTGTCGGAGATGACTTCGCGCACGTACGGGAAGAGGATGTTGGGGCAGGCGATGGCGAGCACCGCCTCCAGCTCCGCCGCCGGGATGTTGCGCGCGACGAAGATGCCGCCCTGCGCGGCTTCCACGAGGAACATGACCTTCTCGCCGATCTTCGCAGTGACGGTGACGGTGAGGATCGTCTGGTAGACGCCTTCCTCGACGCCGGTCGAGTTGTGGTGAAGCTGGATGTCCACCGTAGGCGCTTCGCGTTCGAGAAACACCTGCGGAGCGTTGGGGACCTCCAGGGAGAGGTCCTTCACGAACACCTTCTCGATCGAGAATACGGGTTGGTTGTTTTGTTGTGCGTCGCTCATGCAAGCTTCCTTCGGGTGTGAATCGGTAGAAAAAGGGGCGCGAGGCTCAGGGCGCGGCGAGCAGCGGGTCGAGCCCGCCCGCGCGGTCGAGCGCGGCGAGGTCGTCGTAACCGCCGACATGCTTCTCGCCCACGTAGATCTGGGGGACGGTGCGCCGGCCGGTGCGCTCCATCATCTCCTCGCGGCGCGGCGGATCGAGGTCCACGCGGACCTTCTCGATGTCGGCGACGCCTTTCGACTTGAGCAGCCGCTCGGCCATGAGGCAGAACGGGCACACGCCCGTGGAGTACATCAGCACCTTGGCCATCGTGCTATTTCTCCACCGGAAGGCTCGCCTGCTGCCACGCGGCGAGGCCGCCCTTCAACTGGTAAACGGTCGTGAATCCGGCCTGCTTCAGGGAGCGCAGCGCCGCGTTGCCGCCCTTGCTGGTGAGGAGCACCGGCTTGTCCTTGTACTTGCCGATCTCGTCCAGGCGCTTGGTGAGCTCCTGCAGCGGAATGTGCCGGGCGCGCGGCAGGTGGCCGCTTGCGAAGTCCGCGCCGTCGCGAACGTCGAGGATGAGGGTCGAACCCTGGTTCATGAGGCGTGTGGCGTCGAGGGTGCCGATCTCGCTCGACGCGCCCGCGAGGCGCGAGATCTCCGGCCATAGGAGGAGCGCGCCGCTGCCCACCCAGAGCGCCACGTACCCGATGTTGTTCAAGATGAATTCGCCCACGATTCGACGCCTTCCGAGGGGGCGCGTTCGCCCCGCAAAAAGGGACAATTTTACCCCATCGCCCACTGCAGGAGCCACAGCGCTGGAAGTCCCGCCGCGATGGGCGCCAGCGGATTTCTCAGCCGCAGCGCAACGGCGAGGGCGACCAGTCCGGCGATCCAGCGCGGGTTGGCGAGCGTGGGATCGAAGGCGCCCTGCGGCATGAGCAGGCCCGGGGCGACGATCGCGGCGAGGACCGCGGGCGGCACGAAGGTGAGCGCCTGGCGGAAAGCATGGGGAAACTTGTGCGGATTGGCGAACAGCAGGAACGAGGCGCGCAGCAGGAAGGTGACGAGCGCCACGGCAAAGATGATGGTCCAGGTCTTCATTTGCGCTTGTGCCCGCGTTCGATCGCCAATCCCGCCGCGATGCCGGCGATGGAGGCGACCACGAGCGCGAGGCGGAAGGGCAGGCCCGCGGCCATCAGCGCCACGCCCGCGGCGACGATCGCCGCGGCGAGGTCGGCACGCGTGCGCACCGCCGGCACCAGCAGAGCGATGAAGGTGAGCACCACGGCGAAGTCGAGCGACCAGGTGCCGGGAACCTGCGCGCCGAGCGCGATGCCGATCGCGACCGCCGCCTGCCAGAACACGTACAGCGTGAGCGAGCTGCCGAGCACGTTCCAGTGCCGATGGCGCCGATCGCCGGGCTCGCTGAAATGCCTCACCGTGGTCGCGAAGCTCTGGTCGGTCATCAGGAAGGCGAGGAGCGCGCGCCAGCGGCTTGACAGGTGCGCCAAATGCGGCGAGATCGCGGCGCTGTACATCATGTGGCGCAGGCTCACGACGCCGGCCGCGGCAATCGCGACGAGGGCGGGAGAGTCGGCCGCGATGAGCTGGCAGACAATGAGCTGCGCGATGCCCGAGAAAGAAAGCACCGAGAGCGCCATGCCTTCGAGCGGCGTGAGGCCGGAGGCGATGGCCGCGACGCCGGCGACGAAACCGAAGGGGATCGCGCCCAGCAGCACCGGCGCGATCTCGCGCGCACCGGCGGCGAGCTCCTCGCGCGGGGAAGGGACGTTCATCGGACGCAAAGCGGTGATTTTAGACCAGCGCACGTTTGCTAGACTTCGCGCATGAAGAAAATCGTGTTGCTGCGCCACGGCGAGAGCGCGTGGAACCAGGAAAACCGCTTCACCGGCTGGAAGGACGTGGATCTCACTACCAAAGGCGTCGGGGAGGCGCGCGCCGCGGGGAAAGTGCTCGCCGCCGAGGGCTACGACTTCGATTTCACCTTCACCTCGGTGCTGAAGCGCGCGATTCGCACGCTCAATTTCGCCCTCGAGGAGATGGATCGCCTCTGGCTTCCCGTCGAGAAGGACTGGCGCCTGAACGAGCGCCATTACGGGGCCCTGCAGGGCCTGAACAAGGCCGAGACTGCGGCGAAGTTCGGCGAGGCGCAGGTGATGCAGTGGCGCCGCAGCTACGACATTCCGCCGCCCGCGCTCGAGCCGGGGGATGAGCGCAACGCCGCGCGCGACCCGCGCTACGCGAGCCTCGCGCCCGGCCAGGTGCCTCTCACCGAGTGCCTGAAGGACACGGTCGCGCGCGTGCTGCCGTACTGGCGCGAGCGCATCGCGCCGCGGGTCGCGGCGGGCGAGCGCGTCC
>JBDTXQ010000065.1:0-9797 GCA_040006115.1 Usitatibacter sp. | reverse complement strand
CGTGCTCGTCGCCGGCGGCGGCATTGGCGGCCTCGCCGCCGCGCTCGCGCTCGCGCGCCGGGGCTACCCGGTGAAAGTCCTCGAGCAGGCCGGGGCGATCGGCGAGATTGGCGCCGGCATCCAGCTGGGCCCCAATGCTTTCTCCGCGTTCGACGCGCTCGGCGTCGGCGAGCGCGCGCGGGCAAGCGCCGTCTACACCGAGCGCATCGTGATGATGGACGCGGTCGACGAGAGCGAGGTCGCGTGCATCCCGGTGGGCGAAGCCTTCCGCGAGCGCTTCGGCAATCCCTACGCGGTCAGCCATCGCGCCGACGTGCACACCGCGCTGCTCGAGGGCGCGCGGCGCGACGGCCACATCGAGCTCGTCACTTCCACACGCGTCGATCGCGTCGAGCAGCACGCGAACGGCGTGCGCGCGATCGACGCCGAGGGCCGCGTGCACGAAGGCGCCGCTCTGATCGGCTGCGACGGAGTGAAGTCCAACGTGCGCCAGCAGTTCGTCGGCGACCCGGTGCGCGTGACGGGTCACGTGGTCTATCGGGCCGTGGTCGACGCGCGCGATTTTCCCGCGGACCTCAAGTGGAATGCGCCGTGCGTGTGGGCCGGCCCCGATTGCCACTTGGTGCATTACCCCCTGCGCGGCGGCGAGCAATACAACGTCGTGGTCACTTTCCACAGCCGCAAGCAGGAAGAGTGGGGCGTGACCGAAGGCAGCCGCGAGGAGGTGATGTCTTATTTCCACGGCATCGGCCCGCGGCCGCGCCAGCTCCTCGACCTGCCGAAGAGCTGGAAGCGCTGGGCGACTGCCGATCGCGAGCCCATCGGCGCGTGGAGCTTCGGGCGCGTGACCTTGCTCGGCGACGCGGCGCATCCGATGATGCAGTACCTGGCGCAGGGCGCGTGCATGGCGATGGAGGACGCGGTGACGCTCGGCGAGGCGCTCGGCGAGGACCCAGGCGATTTCGAGGCCGCGTTCGCGCGCTACCAGCGCTCGCGCGTGGCGCGCACCGCCCGCGTGGTGCTCCTCACGCGCGAGATGGGCCGCATCTACCACGCCAAGGGCGTCGAGCGCCTGGTGAGGAACGAGCTCTGGAAGGGCCGCACGCCGCAACGGTATTACGATTCCCTCGAATGGCTGTACGGTTGGCGAGTCGAGAATTGCTTAACGAGGTAACGACATGAACACCCGGGACACGCAGGCGCAGCGCGAGGAGTTCTACCGGCGCATCGATCCTTCGCACATGGCGCCGTTGTGGACGCGCCTGAAGAGCCTGGTGCCGGCCGAGCCCACGCCCGTCGGCGTCGCGCACCAGTGGAAGTACGCCGAGGCGCGGCCCTTCATCCTCGAGGCCGCCCGCCACATCAGCGCCGAAGAGGCCGAGCGGCGCGTGCTGCTGCTCGAGAATCCCGCCCTGCGCGGGTCCTCTCGCATCACCAGCACGCTATTCTCGGGGCTGCAGCTCATCATGCCGGGCGAGATCGCCCCGGCGCACCGGCATACGCAGTCGGCGCTGCGCTTCATCATCGAGGGAAGCGGCGCGCACACCACGATCGACGACCAGAAGGTGATGATGGAGCCGGGCGATTTCGTGGTCACGCCCGCCTGGCGCTGGCACGAGCACGGGCACGAAGGCGCGGCCCCCATGGTGTGGCTGGACGGCCTCGACATCCCGATGCTCGCGCACTTCAACGCGACGTTCCGCGAGGACGATTCCGCGCGCATGCCGGTCACGGCGCCCTTCGACGGGCTCGTTCACTTCCCGTACAAGCGCGCGCGCCAGGTCCTGCGCGAGATGTGTTCGGCGGGAGCACCCGATGCGCACCTCGGCCACGTGATGCGCTACGCGAGCCCGGTGGACGGCGGCTGGGCCATGCCCACCATCGCCACCATGATCCGCATCGTCCCGGCGGGCTTCTCGACACGGCCCTATCGCTCGAGCGACAGCATGGTCTTCGTGGGCGTCGAGGGCTCCGGCACCCTGGACGTGGACGGCAAGCGCTTCGAGATGGAGCCCCACGACATCGTCGTTGTGCCGGGGTGGATGAAGTACTCGCTCACGGCGTCCACGGACTGGGTTCTCTTCTCCTATTCCGACCGCGCCGCACAGGAGAAACTCGGATTTTTCCGCGAGCAGAGGCTGTGACACAATAGGCCCGCCTCGGCCTATAACTACAACTCCATGAACGTCACTCCCCGGCGCTTCGCAAACGCGATCGTCCTCCGCGTGGACGGTCGACTCGACCAGGACACTTGCGTGGGCTTCACCACGGACCTGATGAAGGTCGTCGATTCGGCCGCGGCTGACGGCGGCGCGGTGGTTCTCGACCTCTCCGGGCTGGAATACGTGTCGAGCGCGGGCCTGCGCTGCTTCATGCTCGCCTCGCGCCAGGCCAAGGCCCACCAGTCGCGAATCGCGGTAGCCGCGCTGCAGCCCATGGTCGCGGAGATCTTCGAGATCTCCCACTTCAACCTCGTCTTCCAGGTTTTCCCGACGGTTCGCGAAGCCCTGGGAGCAATGTCCGCCGAAGCCGGCGCCGTCTTCGACAAGGGCTGAGCATGCGCGTGCGCTTCTGGGGCACCCGCGGATCGATCCCGGTCGCCCTCACCGCCGCGGACGTTCGCGACAAGCTCGCCCAGGCGCTGGTGCAGGCATCGGGAAAGACCTTCGACAGCTACGAGGAGGCCCACGCCTACGCGACTACGGAGCTCGACTTTTCCCTCACGCACACCTTCGGCGGCCATACGCCCTGCGTCGAGATCGAGATCCCCGGCGAGGAGTACTACGTCTGCGACGTGGGCAGCGGTGCGCGGCCCTTCGGCGTGCACGTCCTCGCCAAGCAGGCTCGCAAGCCCGCCACCGTGAACGTGTTCATGTCGCACGTCCATTGGGACCACATCATGGGCTTCCCGCTCTTCGGCCCTGCGTACGTGCCGGGCACGAAGATCCGCATCCACGGCTGCCACGACGCGCTCGAGGAAGCTTTCCGCAAGCAGCACTCGGCGCCGTGCTTCCCGGTCGAGTGGGAGCAACTCGGCGCCGCGATCGAGTTCGTGAAGCTCGAGCCCGGCAAGCCCTACGAGCTGAACGGCATGAAGGTCACGCCGCACCTGCAGCTGCATGGCGGCGATTCGTACGGCTATCGCTTCGAGCACGAGGGCAAGGTTACGGTCTACACGACCGACTCCGAGCACAAGCTCGAGGACCGCGCGGAGGCCGAGAAATTCGCCGCCTTCTTCAGGAACGCCGACGTCGTCGTCTTCGACGCGATGTACGCGCTCGCGGAGGCGATCAGCGTGAAGGCCGACTGGGGCCACTCGAGCAACATCGTGGGCGTCGAGCTCTGCCAGATGGCGCGTGCGAAGCACCTCGTGCTCTTCCACCATGAGCCCGCCAACAACGACGCGACGCTCGAGGGGCTGCTGAAGGAAGCGCGCCGCTTCGAGGAGCTCACGCGCGGCGACCAGGCGCTCAAGGTGTCCGCTGCCTACGACCGGCTGGAGATCGATCTCTGAGCACGCTGCGAGGCCTGCGGGTTCTCGCCCTGGTGCTACTCGCCGCGCTCTCGCTTTTCCTGCTGTTCGCGCCGCTCGCCAATCCGCTGCGCCGGGTGGTCTTCGACGGCTACCAGCGTCTTTTCCCCCTGGAGCGAGTGACCAGCCCTGTCGCGGTGGTGTTGATCGACGAAGACGCGATCGCTCACTATGGCCAGTGGCCGTGGCCGCGCACCCGCGTGGCCGAGCTTGTCACGCGCATCTCGGAAGCCGGGCCGGTGGCGATCGGCCTCGACCTCTTCTTTTCCGAGCCCGACCGCTTCTCGCCCGCGGCGATCGCCGCCGAGATCCCGATTTTGCCGGCCAACCTCGCCAAGGCGCTCGCGGACCTGCCGTCCAACGACGAGATCCTCGCCGGCGCGATCCGCGGGCGCAACGTGGTCCTCGGCATCGGCAGCAGCGAATACGTCGACCCGCGCTTTCCCGGGCCGCCGCGCGCCGCACCGGTGGTGACGTCGGGCTCGCGCCACCAGGGGTTGCGCAGCTCGATAGGCTATATCGGCAGCCTGCCGGTGATCGATGCGGCCGCCGCGTCGCGCGGGCTCATGAACTCCGGCCCGCAGGACCAGATCGTGCGGCATGTGCCGCTCGTCGAGCGCGTGCAGGGCGTGGTGGTGCCCTCGCTCGGCGTGGAGACGCTGCGCGTCGCGGTGGGCGCGGGGATGCGGGTCGCGGACGCGCCGGCGGGCCTGCTTTCCATGAGCTTCGGGGAGGTAGCGACCCGCATGCAGGAAGACGGCACCACCTGGCTGCGTTTCGGCCATCACGACGAGGGCCGCATGGTTTCGGCCTACGAGGTCCTCTCGGGCAAGACCGACCCCGAGCGCCTGCGCAACAAGGTGGTGCTGGTGGGCGTGTCGGGACTCGGCGTCCTCGACCACAAGTCGACGCCGCTCGGGGAATTCGTCCCCGGAGTCGAGATCCATGCGCAGGTGGTGGAAAACCTCTTCAACGGCGTGACGCTGGTGCGCCCGGCGCTCGCGACCTGGTACGAGGGGCTCGCCTTCATCGCGTGCGGGCTGGTCCTCATCTGGTTCATCCCGCGCCTGTCCGCCCTGCAGGGAATCAACCTCGCCGTGTTCCTCGTGCTCGCGCTCTTCGCCGTGGGGCTCGTCGCGTTCCGCTACTTCCAGATGCTCCTCGATTTCGCCTGGCCCGCGATCGGCACGGTCGCCGTGTTTGGCACCGTGGTGGTCGGCACGCTCTCGGAAGCCGAGCGCCAGCGCCGTGCGCTGCGCGACGAGGCCGCGCACATGGCGGGCGAGGTCGATGCCGCGCGCCGCATCCAGATGGGCCTGCTGCCGAACCCGCGCGAGACGCTCGGCGACGATCGGCGCTTCAAGCTCGCCGCGCTCCTCGAGCCCGCGCGAACCGTGGGTGGGGACTTCTACGACTGCTTCCTCATCGATCCCACGCATCTCTTCTTCGTGGTCGCCGACGTCTCCGGCAAGGGGCTGCCGGCGGCGCTCTTCATGGCGTCCGTGAAGTCGCACCTGAAGAGCGCGGCGCTGCGCGGCGGCGAGGTGGGCGAGGTGCTCGACCGCGCGCAGGGCGAGATCGGCCGCGAGAATCCCGAGCAGCTTTTCGTGACGGCCTTCGCGGGCGTCCTCGACATCGCCACCGGCGTGCTCGAGTCTTCGAGCGCGGGCCACGAGCCGCCCTTCGTGCGCACCCCCGAGGGTGCGCCGGAGCGCTTCGAGATGCCGGGCGGGCCGCCGCTCTGCGTCCTCGATGAGTTTCGCTATCCGACGGTGCGCCGCCGCCTCGAGCCTGGCGAGTGGATCTGCGTGGTCACCGACGGCGCCACCGAGGCGATGAACGTCGAGCGGCAATTCTTCGGCGTCGAGCGGCTGCGCGCCTCGCTCTCGTGGATGCCGGAGAGCGTGGATCCGGAAGAATTGATCCGGCGCCTGCGCGACGACGTGCGCCGCTTCGCCGGCGCCGCCGAGCCCGCCGACGACATCACGCTGCTCGCGCTACGCTGGGAAGGTGATCGCGCCGCGTCGCCGTGAGGATGAGGCTAGCGAACGTTGATCTCGACGCGCCGGTTGCGCGGCTCGGAGACGTTGTCCTCGGTGGGAACCAGAAGCTCGCGCTTGCCGCGGCCAGCGGCGGCGATGCGCTCTGAAGGGATGCCCAGCCCGATCATCATCTCGCGCAGGCGCTCGGCGCGCGCGAGGGACAGGCGGTCGTTGAAGGCGAGGCCGCCGACGGTGTCCGTATGGCCGATCACCAGGATGTCGGGCAGCGGACGGCGTTTCAACTCCGTGAAGACCTTCTCCATCTCGGCCTTCGAATCGACCGTGAGCTCGTCGCGTCCCTCGAGGAAGTAGAGCAGGAAGGCCGCGGGCTTGCCGGGAAGCGCGTCGAGCGTGGAGCCGAAGTCGCGCCGCACGTCGGCCGCAGTGAGGCGCGACGCCTCCACCGAGCCGTCGCCGCGCAGGCGTTGCGCGCCATAGGCCGAATCGATGACGCGCTCTTCTCGGTCCGTGCGCACGACGATCGCGCCGACGTGGCCGTTCGCCTCCGGCACCACCACGAAAAGCGCCGGTGTCCGGCGGGCGGAAGCACAGCCGGCGGCGAGGACCACCAGCGCGAGGAGCGCGAGGAACTTCAAGGGGCCTACTGGGCTTTCTCGTCGACCTGGACCAGGAACTCGGTGCCGCGCACGCCCATGATGGCCGACGGCGTGCGGATCTTCATCGACTCGGGCGACTGCTTCACCATCTTGCCGGAGATCGCCGCGAGGCGCCCCTGCTTGAGGTTGCCCTCGAACTCGCCCTGGTGCGTGGTCGTGTCGAAGCTGTATTTGTCGATCGCGAAGACCGTGCCGGGGCCCACGGAGACGAGGGAGTTGTCGGTGAAGGTGATGCCCGCGGAGCCGTCGGCGCCGGTGATGATCACGTCCGAAGCCTGCACGCCCGCGCCTACCGTGGCGGGCATCTTCCCCGCGCCGCGCTGGATCTGCACGCTGCCTTTGGAGACCTTGATGAGGCCGACATCGGCCGCCGCGACCGGGAATGCGGCCGCCATGGCCGCCGCCAGAATCCACTTGCGCATGACCTTCTCCTCTAGGGTAAGCACATTTTGCCATGCCTATAATGCCAAAAGCCGGGGACCAACGTCTGTGAACCTTGTCACAACCCGAATGGGGATGTTTCCGTCGCGCCTGGACGCCTGGAAGACCGCGCGGGCGTTTATCGAGGATTTCTGCCGGACGGCGCAGATCCCCAAGGATTCGGGGCTCAGGGCGAACCTGGTGATCGAGGAGCTCTTCCTCAACACGGTGAAGCACGGGCATCGCGGCGGCAGCGAGGCGCCGGTCTGGATCACCCTTTCGGCGAGCGGCGGGGAGGTCTCCCTCACTTACGAGGACCGCGCGCCGCCCTTCAATCCCTTCGCGGCGGCCACCCGCGAGATGCTCGAAGCGCTCGCCGAGACGCGCCGCGAGGGCGGGCTGGGCGTGATCCTCGCCCATGGCCTCACCGCGAGCGCGGATTACGCCTACATATTCGGGCGCAACCGCATCCGCATCACCGTCGCGTAGCTACAAGCGCCCTTCGAGGGCGTGGACGAGAGTCTTGAGGACCTCAATCCGCGACCACGCCTTGTCGTCGGACGCGACGATGTTCCACGGGGCGTGCTCGGTGGAGGTGCGCTCCACCATGTCGTTCACCGCGAGCTCGTACTGGGGCCACTTCTTGCGGTTGCGCCAGTCCTCGGGCGTGATCTTGTAGCGCTTGTAGGAAGTCTTCTCGCGCTCGTGGAAGCGGCGCAGCTGTTCCTGGGGCGTGATCGCCATCCAGAATTTCACGACGATGGCGCCGGCCTCGGCAAGCTGCTCCTCGAACTCGTTGATCTCGTGATACGCGCGCATCCAGTCGGGCTCGGCGGCGAAGCCCTCGACCCGCTCCACCAGCACACGCCCGTACCACGAGCGGTCGAAGATCGCGGTGCGCCCGCGGCCGGGCACCTGGCGCCAGAATCGCCACAGGTACGGCTGGGCGCGCTCTTCGTCGCTCGGCGCCGCAATGGGGATCACGCGGTAGAAGCGAGCGTCGAGCGCCTGCGTCACGCGCCGGATGGTGCTGCCCTTGCCGGCGGCGTCCATCCCCTCGAACACCATCACGAGCGGGCGCTCGCGCATGCGCTCGCCGCGCATCATGCGGTTCAGCCGCCCCTGGAACTTCACGAGCTTCTTCTTATAGGCATCGTGGTCGAGCGCGCGCGTGTAGTCGTATGAGGCGAGAAGCGTGCGTTTGTCGAGCGGCGGCATCGACGCCGGCGGCTGCGGCGCAGGCGCGGCGCGCTTCCCCGTCAATCGCGCGGCGAGCGTCTCCTCGAGGAGCGCGCCTGCGGTGAGCGAGCGGTACTCGTGGTCGCTGCCGTCCACGATCTCCCACGGCGCCTCGCCGGTGCTGGTGCCGCCGATCATCTCCTCGGCGGTGCGCACGTACTTCCGGTAGTGGTCGAACTGGCGCCACTCCTCCTTAGTCACGCGCCACGCGGTCTTGCGGCTCGACGAGAGGTCCTCGAGGCGCTGCTTTTGCGCGGCCTCGGAGAGATGGAACCAGAGCTTGAGGATCATCGCGCCCTCGGCGACCAGCATGCGCTCGAAGTGGCGGATGCGCTCGAGGCGCTGCTCGAATTCGGCGCGCTTCTCGCCGCGGTAGACGCGCGCGTCGAGCGGCTCCTGGTACCAGGCGCCCACGAGGATGCCGATGTGCCCCTTGGCGGGCAGCGTCTGCCAGTAGCGCCACATCTCGGGGCGCTCGAGGTCCCACTCGGTGGGCTTGCCGAACGCCACGGTGCGGATGTGGCGCGGGTCCATCCATTCGTTGAAGAGGTTGAAGGTCTCGCTCTTGCCCGCGCCGTCGAGTCCGTTCACCAGCACCAGCACCGGGAACTCCTTCTTCTCGAGGAGCCTGTACTGCAGGGCGAGGAGGCGCTGGCGCAGCTGCGGCTCGCGCCGCTTGAAGACGCTCTTCCTGATCTTGTGGCCGATCTCGACGGTTTCGAACATCAGTTCTTCTCCCAGGGTGCGGTGCGGCGCACGCGCTTCACGTCGCGGGCGATGTGCTCGAGGCTCGAGCGCGTCTCGGCGGCAAGCCATCCGCGCGCGAACGCGGCGAAAGCGGCGGGGGCGGCGAGCTCGGCGAGCAGGCGCTCGGCGACGGCCGCGTCGTTGGCGTGCCCGAGGCCGTCCTGCACCTTCGACAGCGCCTCAAGATATTCGTCCATGTCTTTCCTGCGGTACAGGCAGGCGAAGCCGTCGGCGACGTACCGCAGGCGCTTCGTGCCGATGCGCACGCGGTGCCTCTCGGCTGCCGCCATGGTCCCGATGCCCTGCGCGGCGTGGAGCCAGCGGGCGTGGCGCTTCGCGAGCGCGCGATCGGCGAAGCGGCGCAAGTCCGTCGCGGATGCGCCGTTCGCGGCCTGCGGGCTCGCGAGCCACTTGGCGAGGATGAGCACGAGGCGCGCGTAGCGCGGCGTCATCACGGCCGAGCGCACCACCTCGAGCGCCTGGCGCCGCCGCGCCCCGAGCCGGCGCACCAGCGCGCGCGTGTCGGCGCCCGGGTCTGCCGCGCGCATCGCGGGTAGCGTCTCGGTGGCGAGCACGTCGAGATCGCGGGCGCTGCCTGTCGCCTGCGTGATCCAGTGAAGGTCGGCGCGCACTCGCGCCTCGAGATCGGGGCCCGTCGCCTCGCGGAATGCGCGCAGCGCCGAACGAAGCCGCCGCAGCGCGATGCGCATCTGGTGCACGAACTCGGGGTCGCGCGTGGCGAGCATCCCGGCCTCGTTGTCCTGAAGCTGGCGCAGCGCCGCGGCGATCGCCGCGCGCGCGCCCTGCGCCGGCGCCATCGCGCCGTCCATGGCCACTGGGCGCGCCCTGGCCGGCGCGAGCTTCTCGCCCCGCGCGAGGCGGTAGCCGCGCTCGGCTTTGGTGAGCGCGCTGGGGCGCAGCGCGATGTCGGCCACGATGCGCTCGGCGAAGTCGAAGACCGCGAGCGGCTCGCCCTCGAGGCTCTCGATCTCCACTTCGGAGATGGCGGCGCTCGCGCCGCCACAGCGCACCACGCCTCGGTCGAGCGCGGCCTCCACGCTCGTGCCGGGCGCGAGCTCGATGCGCCAGGTGGTCCGGGCGACCTCGACCGTGAAGATTTCGCCGAGGGTTTCGTGGAGCCTCCCCGCGCGCGGAAGCGATGCGAGCGGCGTGGCCGCGAACGCCGCGAGATCGATGGAA